>JBFLZA010000023.1:0-27119 GCA_040756535.1 Cyanobacteriota bacterium | reverse complement strand
TTGGGTGCTGCGAATCTGACCGAAGTGATTCCGATGGCGGTTTTGGCGGGTATCGCCCTCAAGGTCGGGTTTGATATTCTTGACTGGAGCTTCCTGAAACGCGCTCACAACGTATCTATGAAGGCTGCCTTCATTATGTACGGGGTGATTATACTGACAGTATTTGTTGACTTGATTGTTGCGGTCGGAGTTGGAGTGTTCGTTGCCAATATCTTGACTATCGAACGTCTCTCTAACCTGCATGGTAAGGATGTGAAGGTCTTTAACGATGCGGTTAGCGATGCGGATGATGAAATCCTGTTGAGCGATGACGAGAAACAGTTGCTCGAACTAGCAAACGGTCGTGTCTTGCTATTCTACCTGAGTGGCCCGATGATCTTTGGGGTGTCTAAAGCGATCGCTCGTCAGCAAACCGCAATGGCAGACCATGATGTGCTAATTCTAGACTTGAGCGATGTACCCATGCTCGGTGTAACTTCTTCTCTGGCACTAGAGAATGCAATCAAGGAAGCGATTGAGAAGGGTCGTCAAGTGTTCATCGTCGGTGCTACGGGTCAAAGCAAAAAAAGGTTGCAACGCTTTGGAATTCTGGAACTCTTACCTGCACATCATCTCGTGATGGATCGTAAGGAAGCACTTCAGAAGGCTGTTGCTCTAGTTCAGGAGTATGGAGTTGAGGCGAATAGCACTTTAGCCAAGGGGCGTCTAGCTGGGCCAGGTGGAAGTAGTGCTGTAATTGGGAATTAGTGAGAGTGGGGCATCGACCCAGTTGATTTAATAAAATCCTAGTCTTTGCTAGTCGATGCTCTACCTTCTTTTAAGCTGTGGATAATTAGGACTTACGTACAGCCCCCTTTTACCCTTGGGGGAATTTTTTTGTTCATGTACATAGATGAGGCAATATCGATTCCGTTTGAATACTCATCGTAAGGACAGACACTCCAGACGTGGGGACGCTCCGGACACGGAGAGTTTTTATGATGATTATCTAAACGGATTTGATATAAAGAGCTATTAAAAATTCCTGATTCGTAATTAACGCTTTGATTGTTTATTTGAAATTACTGAATAACTGTTTAGAATCTGTCTATAAATAATATTTTATTTAACTATTATCAATCCCAATCTATAAATTTCAATAATTTTAGATCTAATAAAATATAATAAAGATATAAATTCATTCCGTCCCGTTTTTTTATTGAGCTACCAAGTTAAATAGAGCTTGCTAGCCAAGTTCTTGCAACAAACAAAAAAGGGGTTTGCTAAAACAGAGGCTGTATTGACTAGAGTTGTAAAAATTAACCGTATTGATGCCGATAAAACAACTCTGTCAAAATTGTCTGAATTTATAGCCTTACTCGCTCATTAAGAGCAGCTTAATGAATTGGGTTTTGAGCAACAAAGTTTAAGGTATTGAACTTGCTCTAAATGCCTAAAAATCAACAAATTCTAGGTCATTGAGCAACCTAACTGGTTTTTAAGTCAAAGGAGAGACGTAGAACATGATTCCTTTAGAACCCCTAGGTAATTCAATAACATGGGTATCTTCTCTAACTGCCTCATTCCCGTTTTCCATTCAACCGTTACTGGCAACAGCCGTAGAGTCAGAAAATGCTCCAATGGTACTCACCGGAGTTCTGCTGAGTTTAGTTGTCGTTTATATTGCCAGTAAATTGGGCGGAGAGTTATCTAAAGCAGTGGACTTACCCCCCGTTTTAGGTGAATTACTCGGAGGTGTAGTAGTTGGTGTCTCTGCTTTGCATCTGCTCGTATTTCCGGAAAGTGGAGCAGAGGCTTCGGATTCTCTGATTATGACGATCTTGCAATTTGTGGGGGGTTTAAGTCCCGATGCTGTCACCTCTATCTTTGAATCGCAGAGTGAGGTTATCTCGGTTTTAGCAGAACTGGGTGTGATTATCCTCTTATTTGAGATTGGTTTGGAATCGGATTTAAGGGAACTCAAAAAAGTCGGTTATCAAGCGGCAATTGTGGCTGTGGTTGGAGTCGTTGCACCGTTTGCGGCGGGAACTGCGGGACTAATGCTCATCTTTAATGTTTCAGCAATTCCAGCCATTTTTGCGGGGGCGGCACTGACTGCTACCAGTATCGGAATTACCTCCAAAGTTCTTTCAGAAATAGGACATCTCAAATCAAAAGAAGGTCAGATTATTGTCGGTGCTGCTGTCATTGATGACGTTCTCGGTATTATTGTTTTGGCAGTAGTGGCAAGTTTGGCAAAAACGGGTGAGGTTAATGTTCTCAATGTTATCTATCTGATTATTAGCGCTACTGTTTTCCTCCTCGGTTCGATTTTCCTTGGAAACTTCTTCAACAAAACCTTTGTCGCTATTGTTGAGAAGCTGCAAACACGGGGGCAACTGGTTATCCCAGCTTTTACCTTTGCCTTCTTGATGGCGTTTCTGGCTAGTGCCATCCATTTAGAAGCCATCTTAGGCGCTTTTGCTGCTGGCTTAGTTTTGGATGAAACGGATAAGCGGAAAGAACTGGATAAGCAGGTGGTTCCGATCGCTGATATATTGGTGCCGATTTTCTTTATAACCGTTGGTGCTAAAGCCGATTTAGGCGTGTTGAATCCTGCTATCCCTGCAAATCGGGAGGGATTAGTTATCGCCACATTCTTAATTGTGGTGGCAATTGTTGGCAAAGTGATTACGGGTTGGGCAGTCTTTGGTCAACCTGAAATTAACCGCATGGCGATTGGAGTGGGAATGATTCCGCGTGGTGAAGTGGGACTAGTTTTTGCGGGTATTGGTTCTGCTAGTGGAGTCCTTGATAAACCGTTGGAAGCGGCAATTATTATCATGGTCATTCTCACAACATTTTTAGCACCACCCCTCTTACGACTAGCGTTTAAAAAACCAGTGGAGCAAGTCGATTTGGTTGGCTGAACTCCTTAGTGCAAATCGCTGCCATGAGTTGTATCTTGTTGGCAGCGATTTTTAGTGAATGCGATCGCTATAAGCAAATGTGCATATAATTTGCTAATCTGGACGGGCAAGATGCCCATCCCACAGGAAACAAGCTCAACATCCAGTTGCTTTTTTGAGCAAGGGCAACTTAGCAGTTATCAGCAAGCAGAGAATATAGTATGGGCACGTCAGCGCATTAATGGGCGACTACGCCCACAATAGAGGGAGTGATAACTTAGCTTCCATTCCCATGCGCTACCCCTCAAGTGTCAATCAATCGGAGGATGCCAACCCTCAGGACTCCCTGAAAAATGTTCTCCATGCTCGCGCACGTTTAGGAGAAGGGCCTTGTTGGAACCAAGAAGAGCAATTACTGTACTGGGTTGATATCTACAATCATCGCGTCTACCAGTTCAACCCGGCTACTGGTACTCATCAATTCTTTGATGTGGGTGAAGTGGTAGGCTGCATTGCACCAGCAGGAAGCAATCGACTCATTATGGCGCAACGTAATCGGTTAGCTTTCCTAGAAACCAGTAATGGTACAGTCACACCCATTCTCGATGTAGAGTGTAACCAACCTGATATCCGCTTCAACGATGGGAAGTGTGACGCAGCAGGACGTTTCTGGTTTGGCTCGATGTGTACAAAAGGAGCCCATGGTTCTCTCTATCGTTACGATCCAGATGGTTCTTTGCATGTACTAGAAACTGGGCTAACGATATCTAATGGACTGGGGTGGAGTCCTGATCAGAGTACTTTTTATCTGACTGACTCACCCCTCAAAACTATCTATGCCTTTGATTTTGACTCGGAAAGTGGCAGTATCAGCAATCGGAGAGTGTTTGTTGATTTAACCGCAGAATCCTTCTATCCCGATGGTTTGACAGTGGATGGGGAAGGGTGTATTTGGTCGGCTATGTGGGATGGTTGGTGTGTTATCCGGTTTGACCCCTCTGGCAAAGAGATGATGCGAGTGATGATGCCTGTTGTGCGCCCAACCTCCTGCACTTTTGGCGGTGAAGATCTGACGACGCTGTACATTACGACAGCATCAGTGGGGTTGAGTGAGGAAGAAATCCAAAAGAGCTTCTACTCTGGGGACTTGTTTAGCCTACAAACCACCATCTCTGGCTTGCCTACTTATCATTTCAAAGGGTGAAGAATCAGGTATCACTCAAGTCTTTGATTTAACAATACAGGTAAGGACAGCATCGCCTTTTATTGTGACGACTAGCACTTGCTCTGTAAATGCGATCGCAACTTCCAATATGAATTGCCTTGCCTTCAGTTAGGATAAGCAAACTCTTACTGAGTAGCAGTCAGGATAATACTATTAAGGTTTTAGCTAATCTGAAGGTATTGAAAGCCCATGCTAGGGAGCCAGTGCGATGTCAACTGAGGCGAGTACAGAACAAAAATCCCTGATAATCGAGGATTGGTGGGAACCTCCGATGCCACCCACTGATTTAATTTTCGATGACGGGGAGCCGATGGAGAGTGACCGCCACCGCATTGCGATGAATGTTCTGATTCGGTCAATCAATCAAGCTTTTGCTAACCGTGATGATTTTTTTGCGGGAGGCAATATGTTTATTTATTACAGCAGCACTCAGGCTCGTAACCGGGACTTCAAGGGGCCTGATTTTTTTGTAGTGTTAGATGTGGATGGCACAAGGGAGCGTCAAGGCTGGGTAGTATGGGAAGAAAATGGTCGTTACCCCGATGTAATAGTGGAACTGATGTCTCCTTCTACAGCAGAGGCGGACACGGGAGTTAAGAAAAATATTTACGAGCAGATTTTCCGCACTCCAGATTACTATGTCTTCAATCCCTTTGATCCGGATTCTTTGCAGGGGTGGCATTCAGATGCAAATCAACAGTATCAGTCAATTACACCCAATGAGCAAGGATGGCTGTGGTGTCAGCGATTAGGCTTATGGTTGGCAGCTTGGGAGGGGACGATCGCTCGAGAAACGGCGGTGTGGTTGCGGCTTTATGATCAGGCTGGCAACCTGGTTTTATTACCAGAGGAAGCTGCAAATGCGCGATCGGAGCGTTTAGCGGCTCGATTAAGGGAATTGGGAGAAGACCCAGATAGCTTGTAACTTTGGTAAAAGACGCTACTTCAATGACACAGACGTTTGAGAAATTCTCCAAGGTCTGTTGCTTCGAGTTCTTGACGAGTCATTGCTTGGGCTATCCGCCAATTTTCTGCTTTTGCCCACCCATTCGGGGCATCTTTAAGTGCCTCGTAAGGTTCGAGCGATCGATACTTATTTCCCTTGACCTGCTTTACTGCTCTATCTGACAAGTAGTTCTCGATGGCTCGGCGCTCTAGGACATGGCAGTCTATATTAGCTTTCTTACAGTTTTCCACAAATGTTGCTCTGCTTGGCTCTAGGGCAGCGTCAGGAGCAGTACGCTCACTGTCAATCAGTGCCGAGACGTTCTCACAAATGCGCTTGATTTCCTCCAGTTCTGCTTCGGATGATTCCTTGATAAGCTGGGAACCCCCCAAAGGTAGAAGTACAATCTGATGATCCTTTCCATACTTGCGGAGGAATTGCTGGATCATTTTGACTTCTGTAGCACCCTCAACGAGTAGAATTTTATCAAAGCCAAGTTCTCTGTAGCCAGAGAAGCTAAGTTCTCCAACAAACTCCGATAAACGTGGAGTTGCTTCGATTTTCCTGACTTCGCTTTGCCCCTCAGCATCTTTGCGGACTGAGTAGATTAACTCCGCACTTGCTCTCGCCAGCCCAATGTTATGCGTAGCAAAGAGAACGCCCTCACCAGCATAAGAACCAAGCGTCGTCAAGAAATCAAGCTGTAGCGAGGGATGAAGATTGAGTTCTGGTTCATCGATTAAAATGTACGAAGGATTCTTAATTGCAGCATTTGCCAGAACGAGGATAAACTGAGCAAGCCCCGAACCCTGCTCTGAAAGTTTATAGCTTTTTCCATCAATGAGTACTAAAAGCGTTGCCTCACTCTTCGATGTATTGATTTCCAAATCTTGGAATCCAAAAATGCTTTTAATATCCTTAGTAATTTTATAAATTAGTTCATGATTTTTTTTGTTGCTTCCTGTTTTTAAGGTGTGCCAATAGTCAATAAAAGGAATGCCAAAATCAATATCAAAATATTTATTGTTTATAGCAAACTGATAATCTTGTCCGTCTCGGTCATGAAATTCAACATTAAGCAAATTTCTAAAAGGTCCTATGTAAAGAGTATTTATTAGTCTTGTAAAAACTTCAAAGAAAGGAGATAAATTTGCTACTGGTGATATTAGCGTGTTTTGGCTTAGAGAAGGTAGCGCCACGCCTCTCTGAGGAGGCCAGATCAAATTATGCCAGTTTAATTCATCGCTAGGTAGCGAGCCTTCACCTAAGTCAATTCTGGCAATAAAGGTGTTTCTAGCTCTTGGGATTGTGATAACTAGTTGTTTGGGAACTGGCGGAGCATTTTCTTCCATCAACTCATTCGAGGACATAAGCCGGAATTGTATTTCAATGTCGCGATTATTGGAATTGCAAAATACTTCTTCAATATCCCGGAATGAATTTGCCAGCTTCAAGGAAGAATGCTTTCCCTGTAGTGCGTTGAGGAAACTCTCGGTAGGAGATGATAGGAGTTTAAAGAGAAAACGAAACTCGTAGAAAAACTTGAGCAGAGAGGATTTGCCTGAGTTGTTGACTCCTACAAATGCAGTGAAGCCTTTTCGTAAAATAATGTGAGCTGGCTTAGAGTCCGAAAAGCATCGGTAGTTCTTAATCGTTATCTCAACCTGCATAGAACCTATATCTGCATCAGTTTATAAACCTTACCTTATCTGGAAAGCGATCGCATAGCTGAGTTTGCCGATCGCCAAACCACTCATGTTCGATTCTCGACACCATAGAATATGCGATCGCGAAACGCTGCTGCGTTTGCAAAGCATGGTGCGTAAGCAGCAAAGCACAGATCGCACTTTGCAATGAACAGCGATCGCTATATCTGTTTCACGGTACTGCCACCTTTGTGCGATCGCTCCCCCTAATTGATAACACTGCTAAGAATAGACTTTTGCATAAGTGGCAAAGCTCTGAGAGATAAGTACTGCTACATCACAACAGTTGAATCAGAGCAAGAGGTCTAATCAGGCGTTATGGCAGAAAATCCCAATCAGCCCACACAATACGATGCCGTAAAAGGCCCTCAAGCCCTACCTCCATCTGATGGTGTAATTTTGGGAGGGTTGGAAGGTGTTCAGAGGCGATGGGCTAGTGCCGTTGAACAGCAACGGATTGCTGCACTCTATGAGGCGCTCAAATATGGAGAAGCAGGCCTGGACTTGGTGATTCGGGCTTTGCAGGATGAATCAATGCAGCTAGAATGGGCTGCTTATCGGCTACTGCGGGAAAGGGCAGAACCTCAAGTTCAACAGGCGTTACAACAGTACAATCCCTGGCGACATATGACGTGCCTGCGTACTTTTACTTGGCGTTTTGGCATGGTTAGTTGCGTGACGATTAGCCCGGACGGGCAGACAATCATCAGTTGCAGTGGGCAGGAAAATACAATTCGACTCTGGAATCTGCACACCGGGGAACTGATAAGCACCCTCGAAGGGCATTCATCGGGGGTTCGTTGTCTAGCCATCAAGCCGGATGGGCAAACTCTTGTCAGTGGCAGTTTGGACACAACCATCAAAGGCAGGCTCCTCCATTAGAATCAGCGCGTCGATGGGGTCGCCGTCATCGGCTAGAGTTGAGGGCACGAAACCGAAATCGTAGGGGAAAAACGCCCCCGCTGCTAGCACGCCGCTCAACTTGTACAGCCCGTGCTTTGAGTCCCAGGTAAACTTGTTGCGGCTGCCCTTAGGCGTGTCGATGATGACGTGGAGCGTCTCGGCATCATCTGAGTCAAAGGGAGGCAGGTGGAGGGGGTCGGTTGACATGACTGTTTTCGCGTACCTATTCCTTCATGTCGCATTTCTCTTTAATTATGTGACATTCTCACAGCACCAACCTCCGCCTGAAATTCTACTGTAAAAAGCACAGTGCCACGTTGGACTTCGCGGTATAGGTGGGGGATAGAGAATGCTGCACTTGTGCTATCAGTTGTCCCGAATTGTTCAGTCCCAGTCCAACCCAAAGCCCTTGAGTTGTCGGATTTAGCCTAAATACTTTCTTGGGTTTGAAGTCGAATGCTTGTCGTGGCGCTGACTCAGAACCAAAATGAAAAACATCGGGCATTGATCCCTTAGAGGCATTGGTCATGGTCACCGTCCAGGGCGGGCTAGTTTGGGTTGGACTCAGTGAGAAGTTTTTAGGGTTCATCTCCCCTGTGATGCGGTATGAATATAGAGGCTGTTTGCCCTGACTGGTAGTGACAATGCAAGTAACAGGAACGCTAGGTACGAACGGTGGCGGAGGTTGAGCAATTGTTGTACCTGCTAGAAGAAGGGGCGCGAGAGCAGTCAAATATTTCATGTCTATTGAGGTGGCTCCAGATGGGGTGCTTTCAACAACTATCCACTTCATCTTTATCTGGTTCCGGATGTTAAAAGCAATGATTTAAAAGAGCTTGAGAAACACAAAGCCAAACTCGGCACTACTGAAGTTTTGCGATCGCACCCTTCTCTACTAACATCTTTCCCGTCAGCAAATCCTTCACTGTCGCCAGCAATACTCGCTGTTCATTCACCTCAAAATTCACCTCAATCCGGTCTACTCCAGTTTCTCCAGGCGGTTCTAGATGTGCGACACAAACTTGATTTTGATTACTGCTTAAAGAACGAAAACAGCTTTGTTGATTGAGATGGCTACTTGTCATCCTACCTTGAGCGTCGTAGGTGACTTCAGCTTGCGAAACCTCTGCCACTTCCCCAATATCTAATCGAATCTCCCGTTGTCCTTGGATTGCTACTTGTAACGTCAGCGGTTCAGGGCGCTGACAGGGATACTGTTCTCCTTTATCAAATAAAGTGAAATAAGAATATTGCCGGGTGTAAGGTTCCCACAACCGGATGGCATAGCTATGCCGCAGATAATCTTCAACCTCAACTAACTGACCTAATGCTAATGCTCCTTGAGCAACCGCTTCAAACGGCTTGTCTAACTTAACTTTCTGCCGCCCAAAGTAGGAAACGATTAGTTGCTGCACAGCGGGAATTTGACAGCTACCCCCCACCAGCAGTACCTGTTCAATATCGGTTTTGCGGATGCCTTTGGAAAGTGCGATCGCCAGCACTTCATCTAAAGCACCGCGCAGTTGCTCCAATAACTGCCTTTCTTCCAGAATTTCCGCTAATTCTGCTTGATTTAACTGCAATTCGTGAGAAATAAAATTTTCATCGTCAAACCAACTTTCTTTCGCTTCTTCAGCAGTAGAAAGTCTAATTTTTAACCGTTCTGCAACTTCTAATAAATTCTGCCAACCAATTTCTTGAATCTCCTCCCGCGAGGAACCAATTTGCCTTAGATAATGTTCAACGATCCAAACATCAATATCAACTCCACCCACATAAGCATCAGACTTTGCCAAGACTTCTGCCTTAACCCCCCCTAACCCCCCCTTGTCAAGGGAGGGAACCGGAGATGGAGATGAGGAAGTTGCTCCCCCCCTTACTAAGGGGGGGCTGGGGGGGGTAGTGCGAATTAAACTTAAATCCAACGTTCCGCCGCCAAAGTCCACCACCAAAACCACAGAACCGGGCCGTTTGATTGCATAACCCAGTGCCGCAGCAGTGGACTCATCCACCATCTGAACAGCAGGGAAACCCAGTTTTTGCGCCAAGTCTCGGAACCAATCTAGGTATAGCTCAAACGCTCCCACTGGTACAGTAAATACTACGCGATCGGGTTGCAACTGCATTGCAGATAGCTGCTGCCATAGTTGTTGGATAAATAATTCCGAAACCGATTCAGCCGTATAAAGTTGACCATCAAGTTGACGCGCAGGAGGGCGAAACTCTGCCACTAAATCTCGCTTAAAGGCTTGAAATAATCGCTCCGGTTGGGCAAAACCAAGACGTTGCGTTCTTACTTGTTCCCCAAACAGCAGTTGATTTTGCCCCTTAACAAATACTAAACTCGGCACAACATGAACCTGGCCCGCCGCCATATCAAATCGACGTGCAAGTTTATCAAACCTCAATGTCCGAGGTTCAAGCGTTACCGGGTCTTGCGTACAAACAACCGTATTACTCGTTCCAAAATCGATAGCAATAACTGTCATCTCAAACAGGAGTTAATAGCTACAAAAAATACTAAATTAAACACAATACTCCCCTCACTTTCCACTCTTCACACAGCCAACCATCCGTTATCATAAAATTGCTTTCCATAAACTTGTAGTCGATAACCCATCCGTTGGCAGATCACTTTTGACTTCCTGCCGGGAGAGTACGGCTAACTTTTGCCGGACAAAGGATGTGCTCTCCATCTCGATATCCCACGAAGCGAATATAAACCAATTCCCCCACTTCTATATCACCCGCATCAGGTTGATGTATTTGAGGATTGTAGGGTACCTGTTCCCATGCCTGACCAATTGATTCATAGCCCCAGCTTTCTATAAGATTATCAAGTGATGTAAATAGCGAAATCAGGTTTTTTGCAGGAAGGTCAGGTTTTGCCTGTATCAGTTGGCGCACACTAGGATAATTAGCTAGCAGAGTCTGCAATTGCTCAAACGTGGAGTGCTGAAACTCGGTAGTTAATTCCTCCCGTTGCTGTTGCAATTCTTCCCGTAACCGCAAACATTCACGGCGGAGTGCTTCTAGTTCTAACAACCGTTTTGAAGAAGATGTATTTTCAACACCAAAGTTTTGCAGCAGTTCTTCTAGTGTCCAATCTAAAGCCTGAGCGAGTTGAATCAATTCTTGAAGCTGAAGTGACGCTAACTCTCCACTACGGACTTTAGGCAGACGCGAGTAGGTTAAACCTGATTTTGACTGCAAAGATACAAAACTGGTCATTCCCAAATGATTCAGACGATTCATGAGTAGTTGGTCATATTTAAGAGGAAGCGTCTTTACCATTTTTGAACGCGAATGAATAAAAACCATTACCAAAAAAAGACCTCCTAACATCAGGAGGCTACTAAAGCTCGGCACTGGTACGCTAAAACTATCGAGCATGAGCCACACTCACTACATCTGGCTAATGGAAATATCCTCTTGTGTTGTCACGTTTTCTTCCCCTTCGTAATATTGGGGCAACAGTTCTTGAGATGAAACCTCTCCCAGTGCCTGTTCAATTCCCTGGGTGGTATTGGTACAACTTGGTCCAGAGGCGTTGAGGACGGTTTCAATGATTTTGCCGTCTTTGCCAATGCGATACTCAATTTTTTGATATTCAGCCATAAACTCAAGACAAGTCTGGTTTTCCCTATGGTAACGCTCGGTAGGGGGTAGGGTCTGGACAGAAAGCAGGGGAAAATTTTCTGTCGGGATGTCGCCAGAGAACCTCTCCTTTACTTCCCCTACCTTCAATTCCCCATCACCTTCTCTTCAGGGATCTGCTGCCCTAACTCGCTACTGTCCATTCTAGTCAGGGAATCAGCTCTCCCTCACAAAGAGCCAGAATTGTATTGATAAAAGCCTTTAATTGGGGACAGGCTTGCACAGAAACTATCAAATTATTCTGCTCTAAAATATTTTAAGCGTCACGAGTATTACTATAGCTGCGACGTTTACCAAGTTCAAAAATTTCTTGAATGTGCTTGGATGGCGGATTACTATGATTTACTTGCTCAGGTACACCACTAGGAGCCGATTTATTATGTCCAGCTAATTGCTTAATCGTTGACCAAAAAGGTAAAAGCCAAGCTTCAAAATCATACTGTGCCGCATGGGGATAAAATTTTGGGTTGTTTCCTACCCAAGCTTTCATTTTTGACTTGGCATCTGGTGCATCTACGAAGTCATTAGTACCGGTGTAAACGTCTGTCAGTGCAATCACAGCATCATAAGCATCCGTTCCAGTCAGTAAATTTTCAACCTGACGTTTGAGTTTATCTCCTTTGGGAATACGACCATCAAATGTCACAAACCTGAGTCTAGGCATCCGTTGGTCTAAGCGAGACTTGAGGAACTCTTGCAAGAAAGGCTTAAAAGCTTTTTCCGTTGCTCCCTCAACCAAAATTGCAATCTTCATGGACGCCCACCCATCACGTTCATCGCCCACACTTGGTCTAAGCTATAATCTTCTAGCCATTTCTCTAAATCAAGAGAATCAGCCCAAATCATGGTTGTTAATCCATCTTCGGCATCACAAACCAGCACTTCTTTAGGTTTCAGAAATCGGATTAATCTATCTGAATGAGTTGCCACAATCAGTTGTGTTCGCTGGGAAGCTTCTCGCATTACATGCGCTAGTAATTGCAACAACTCTGGATGTAAACTGACTTCTGGTTCATCAATTAAAGTAACAGCCGTTAAATCTCGACTTTGCAGAAGTGTAACTAACCAAAGAAACCGTAATGTTCCCTCAGACAATTGGTGCATGTAGAGGGGCTGAGAAAAATTTTTGTCCTTCCAAGTCATTGCTAAGGTTCCTGCTGCCACTGGTGGAAAGCTTAATCGTTCAAAATCCGGGAAGGCAGCAGCAAGGGTATCTTCTATGAGTTCAAAGCGATCTGGGTCTGTTTCTCGCAGGTAATAGAGGCAGGAGACTAAATCTTCTCCATTAGCACCCGGCAATGTTGCAGGACGTAGGGCTTGAGGTAAACGGATTGGGCTGATGGGGGCGACATTCAATTCCCAGGCTTTGTAAAAAGTACTTGAAGCTAATTTCTTCCGTAGGTTCTCCGGTTCCTGGTACATCTTAGGAACCTGAGAAAGTGATGTTTCTAGAGGATTATGTTCCCAGTTCGGGCGTATTAATCCTCGTTCATTTGGAATGGAATACTTGACATTTAAGCCACTAGAGTCAATGTACTTGAAAGGTTGAGGTGCATCTTTGTCGCGCTGCTGGGTCAAAGTTTCTAAACTAATTTCATAGAACAGACCCTTGAAAGCAATTGTAAGGTTGTATTTTAGTGGTTCTTCATTGGGAACAGGCATCGACAAGGCGATTGACATCCTATCGACCTTGCCGCGTGTCACCATATCACTAAGACCACCCAGTTCTGAAATTTTTGACTGTAACTGGCCCTTTGCGGATGCTGCTAGGAGTGAGAATATCTCCAAGAAAGAGGTTTTGCCTACACCGTTAGCGCCAATCATCACAGTTAGAGGTCGCATCTCGACTTGGACTGAAAACAAGCGACGGTATCCCTCGATAGTTATGTGTTCAAATGAGTTCATATAATTTCTCTCTCCTGTCCCTATCTGCAGAAACTGGTATACCAAGAGATTCCTAGCACCCGCATTGTTTCATCCTTCTCTACTGTAAAGCCCTGCTGCTAAACCTTTGATCTTAAAGTTTTGTTGGCATACCACTATGTTCCAAGCTACTCGCCGACGCCTTGCTCTTTGGTACACCACTGTAACAGCCGTGCTGCTGCTGTTGTTTGCCACTGGCTTTTATTTGTATGTCCGCAGCACTTTGATTGAGCGCGTGGATGACACCCTCAAACATGTGATAGAAGTAGTGGAGCGATCGCTCGTCATCGAACCCAAGCCATCCTCTGATATTCCCTACCGGGTGAACGTTGAAGCGAGTTTTCGAGATAACGCCAATACCGCAGATGATGACCACATCGATTTAGAGTGGTTTAGTCCTACCGGAGAGTTACGATGGTCAACGTTTTCTGAACCCCTGGATATTGTCTTACATCCTAACGATACAGGCGAAACCGTACACCAATCTGCCGATCACTTGTTGCGGCAGGTTACCAAACGAGTGCAAGTTGGACGTTATGTTTTAGGCTATCTGCGGGTAAGTCACCCTTGGTTTGAAGTCACCAAACCCATTCGCCAGTTGATTGTCGATCTCAGTTTTGGCACCATTGTTATAGTAATGTCTGTCGCTGCGAGCGGTTGGTTTCTGTCGGGACTTGCCATGCAACCCATCCGGGAGTCCTACCAACGCCTTAAACAGTTTACAGCCGATGCCTCCCACGAGTTGCGAAACCCGATCGCAATGATTCAAACCAACGTACAGGTTGCCCTTGCCGATCCGGACTTAGACTCTCCCTTACAACGCCAGCAGCTTAAGGTAATAGAACGATTAACACAGCGACTAGGGCGTTTAGTCAATGACCTGCTGTTTTTAGCTCGTGTTGATAGTGGTATGGTACAGCCTCAGTTCCAACCCGTTCCCCTCGATGCGTTGCTGATGGAAGTGATTGAAGAACAGCAGTTGGTAGCAGCCCAAAAGGGTATTTCCCTATCTCTGCACTTGGTTGAGATTCCAAACGCAGAAATCGCGGGTGAAAACTGTACTTTATTTCCGGCTTTAGCTGATGAGGCTTTTACACTTCAGGGAGACTGGGACCAATTAGCTCGTTTATTTACCAATTTAGTGAGTAACGCCTTACAATACACACCTACCTGTCCAGAAAGACTGGATAAAGCCTCGGTGCAGGTGGAGTTGCAACAAATAGAACGTCCTAGCAACCCTGGTTCACGAAATACCCAATCCCTGCTGCGGGTGCGTGTTGGTGATACAGGAATTGGCATTCCAGAATCCGCCTTAGTCCATATTTTCGATCGCTTCTACCGAGTGGACCCCGCCAGAAAACACGATCGCGATGCAACCGCAGGGTCAGGATTAGGATTAGCGATCGCAAAAGCCATTGCCGAGAATCATCACGGTCAGATCCAAGTCGATAGTGTTCTCGACCAAGGCACAACCGTTACCGTTACCTTACCCGTTTTTCAACGAGAAACACCTAACTAAATCTATATCTATTTTTTGATCTGCCTCCTCTGATGGATGTAGACACTAGCCATCCACTTTTAACCTGAGGGGTAAGAGGCTGGAACAATCAGCGACATCCAGTTACTAGCTGACTGGGAAAATTTAATCCCTATGGCAGTTGTAACCTACTGGGTCAGTTGCGAGATGAACCGTGGTCACCGCTGCTCCAGCCGTAACTACTCTATCCCGAAATTGGATCAGTTTAGGAGAAAAATATGCCCATTCCTATCAGAGAAGATGTCGTCTACATCATACTCAAAAAGATTCAAGAAACTGACGGGCAAGGGAAGCACCCGGTTGACTTTACAGCAGCGGATTTTGCCGGTCGCCAACTCTCTCAATCAGATCTCCTGGGTCACTTGGATTATCTCAATCAAAAGCAGTATATCAATGCCGATTTTAGTGGGAATGCCTACGCCAACCAGGAAGATGTTCCCAGCGTCATTAACTCTGATGAAGTGGACTTACGTGTTGCCAATACCTATGGTGCACCCGATGGCCCCCTACCTCACTTAATTACCTTTCAGCAGGCAGCCCTGACTGAAAAAGGTACCAAGATGCTGGAAAAGATGGATAACAATCCTCCTCCAGCGCTCAGGGAAGGACCAGTAGTGCCAATTGCCACGAAAGATATGCCCTTCCTAGAAAAAGTGATGTACAAAGGTAATCTCAGCGATATCTTTGATGCCAGAGACATCACAGAAGTGGTCTTCCGCACCATGCGTGACATGATGACAACGGAAGCGGCTGACCGAGTAGAATCAGAACTACACAAAACGGCAGAACCGACCGAAGATAAAGCCCTGCAAAACGAAATTGCCGATTTGTGGAACGATACCAATCCTCTGGTTTCTTTCTTAAGTCGAATTCGACCCCCTCTGATTATTAAATCCGACACGTTTTTGTTCCGGATTCGCCAAGAAGCGAGTTTAGAGCAAGGACTAGACCCTGAACCGGTCGTTAAAGCTGTTTTCTCAGCAACAAAGGATGAATTATCAGAAGATCGGGTTAAGGAAATAGCAGGATTCTTACCTGACAAAATCCGGGAACTGTGGGAAACCGCTTAGGTTGGCATCGGAAAGTATCAAGTTCAAGGATGGAGTGGGAAAAGAATCAGATTTAATCCCAACAAAAGTTGAAATCTTCATTTCAATCCAAAAGAATAACTAGCCTTATTCATCCATCTGAAACTTCCACCAATCTCAAAAAGCGTAAGGTGGGCAGTGCCCACCAGCGGTTACCTCAAAGTTCAAACGGTCAACGCGTGCCTAATCCAGCCAGCCTTTAATACAATTTTTTTGCCTTTGCTTTTTTACTGCCTGACTTGTTCAAATTGCTCAAGTTGGGCAGGATAAAAATGTTCTTTATTAACGTTAAGGAGAAATGCCATGTCTTTCATAGAAACCGTTATGCGTCAAAGTCATCTAGAAGAGCCTCATAAAGCTAAAGATGTCACCGAAATTGTATTCCGTGCAATGCGGAACTTAATGACCAGAGAAGCGGCTGATCGGGTGGCATCAGAACTACGTGCAGAAAAAGAGTTGGTGCCGACAAAATCCTACAAAGCGTCGCCTGATGATCTAGGAGATTTATGGCAAGATACGAACCCCGTTGTCGGTTTCATGAGCCGCGTGCAAGAGCCGCAAAAGCTTGATTCAGATTCCTTTCTCTTTCAGATTCGTCAGGAAGCTGACTTACCTTCAGGAGTAGAGGTTAGAACCGCAGTTTCAGCCGTTTTTGCGGCCACCAGAAAGGAATTATCACCCGAACGAATCGAGGAAATAGCAAGCTTTTTACCTGAAGAAATCCAGAAAATGTGGAATCAGGCATAGTTCCCTAGAAATTAGGCGTACTTAAGTAGAAGAGTTCTTCTTCTAGCCTCAAAATATCATTAATAATTGCAGCAAATTGCATCAACGAATACCAAGATGAGGTATTGAAGAAGTAGAACTCCTTTGGAGGTACAACCTATGTTAGGAGTATGGTTAGTTCTACTCTGCTGCCTCATTTTCGGCATAACTCTTGTTTGTGAGGCTTTATTTTACAAAGAAGAGCAACAACCCTAAGAACTGAAAAGCTGTTGCTTTGTAAACTTGGATGTAGGAATAGGAAATGGGAAATGAGTAATTGTTTCTCATTTCTTATTTTTTATTACACAACGATCGCCCGATCGCGCCCTTGAGCTTTTGCCTGATACAATCCCCGATCAGCGGTAGCAATCAACTGTTGGGGGGAAATATCGAGTGTTGGTATTTGACAAGCTATTCCTAAACTGAGAGTGACATAGGAACTGGCGAGGGATTGAGCATGAGGGATTTGCAACTGGCGAACGCCCTGGCGAATCGCTTCAGCAATGAGCGCTGCACCTCTAGCATCTGTATTCGGTAAAATTATGGCAAATTCTTCTCCACCATAACGGGCAACCAAATCAGTAGGACGCCTCAATGCCTGACGCAAGACACGGGCAACTTGTTGTAAACAGTCGTCTCCTGCAAGATGACCGTAGGTATCGTTGTAGCGTTTAAAATAATCAATGTCGCCCAAAATCAGCGATAAAGGTTTTTGCTCCCGTGCCAGTCGCCGCCACTCGGTATTAAGATGCTCGTCAAACCGCCGTCGGTTCGCTACTTGGGTTAAGCCATCCACACTAGCAAGACGCTCTAACTCCTGATTGGCCGCTTCTATCTGTTGAAACAATGAAGACTGCTGAATGGCAATCGCCACTTGGGTTGCCAAGGATTTGAGCAAATCAATTTCCAACGGCTGCCATTGCCGAGGTTCAGTGCAATGATGAGCAATCAACAGTCCCCACAAGGCCGGTGGTTTTGGATGTTGCGGTTCCCCGGTTGATAAGGGGGAGTAAGGGAAGTTAGCGATCGCATTAATTCCAGTATGGCTGGTTTCGAGGATGGTCGAGCGTGAAGCGATGGCAATAGTTGGCCTTTCTGGGTGGGAACTGGAGACGGAAAACTCTCCAACCTCTAATCCCTCATTCCTAGTCTCCAACTTCTGTACACCTGAGAAGCAGTACGGCAAACTCAAGTCCGAATGAGATTGCTCGTTTTCCTGACTGCCGACGCCTTGTAAAATCGGTACAACTAGATTGGCTCTAACGTGCAACTGGCTGAGGAATTTAACATAGCAAGGGGCTAGTCCTGCGGTATGGATATCAGATATTGCCTGAATGCGTCCTTGTTGGTAAGGCTGACTCTGGATTTCCCCGAAACAAGGGTCGTGAATGACCATGTCCAAGGTGGCAAGATACTCAGACACCACAGACTCAACCACAACCGTTCCACTCCAGTCTGGCTCGAAACGATAAATCAGGACTCGGTCAGTGCGTAAAAATTGTCGTACTTCCTCTACAGTAGTGTTGAGAATCTCGCCAAGATTGAGAGATTGACGAATGCGATCGCAACTCCCTGCAATCAGCAATTCTTGTTGGAGATGTTGCCGAAGTGTTTCTTCTGCTCTTGCTCTTTCAGTAATGTCCCGAAAGCTCCACACCCGACCGATAATGTCTGTACCACTGCGTTGAGGCTGAGTGAAACGTTCAAAAATTCGACCGTCTCTCAATTCCAAGAGATCGTAGCCTTCTGCGCTGGGATGAGCATACAATTGGTTGATTCTTTCGATAAAGCCTTCCGATTCTTTCAACTGCGTCTGGAAAAATTGAAATCGCTCATGGTAATCGGGTGACATCAGAAGTTCGGGAGAAATACCCCACATCTCGACAAACTTTTGGTTACAGCTAACGATTTTCCTTGCCATGTTAACGGCAACAATACCATCCGTGGTTGAGTTGAGTGTGGTATGCAGTAAAGAAACTGATTTCTTGAGTTCTGCTTGGGCTTGCTTTTGGGCTGTGATGTCTCGAATCGCTGTCACGGTTACCAAGCGCCCCTGGTAAGGGATTGCTTTACTCCGCACTTCAGCCGGAAACGTTGTTCCATCTTTTTTCAGACAGCGCGTTTCATACATTTGCTCACTCGATTGGCGCTCTTGATGCCCATTATTTTTGAGGAATTGGGGATTGAGGATTGAGGATTTTGAGTTTTGCAGTTTGAATTGCTCAGTCACATGAGCGCGAAATTCTAAAGCAAAAAATTCTGAAATCTCTTTGCCAATTACGTCTGACGGTTCATAGCCGAATAGCTGAGTAAAGCTTCTGTTAACTTGGCATAACTGGTCTCGATCCGTAATCAAAACCGCCTCAAACGTTGCCTCTGCTAAGCATCGGAATTTCTCTTCGCTTTCCCGTAGTGCCTCCTGCGCTCTCTGGTGCTTGAGAATTTCTTGTTGCAGTTGTTCGTTCGTTTGGATGATTTCGCGGGTGCCTTCTTCGATTAATTCTTCAAGGTGCTGCTGATAATTTCTCAGTTGAGCTTCTACCTTAGAGCGTCTGTTGACTTCCGCTTGCAATTGTTGGTTGGCTTTAGTCAATTCAGCCGTCCGTTCTTCCACCAATCGTTCGAGCTCATCGTAGTACTCGCTCAACAGGTATTGGTGGTGTTGCCTCATTTGCTTTTGAGTCACGATGCGATCGCATGATTCAATAGTGACAGCCACTAAAGTAGCGATCGCAGCTACGAAATTCTCTTCGAGTAACGTCCACTGCCGTTGTGTACCAATGTGTTCGTGACACACCATTCCCACCATCTGCCCGTTGAGCCAAATCGGCGCATTCAAGATGGAAGTAATTCTATTGGGTGTCAGATACGACTCAGACAATTCCCGACTTCTAGAGTCAGTGCAGGCCTGTTGGATCGCTAAGGGACATTCGCTGGCTAATGCCTGAAAATAGGCAGGATAGCGGTTAGCCTCTAGTTCCATCCCCGATGAATGATGCCCCCGACTTTGTTCGTATAAATCGAGGCACTTCATTCGCATGGTGTCTGCACTTAAAGCTGGACTTGTTGTTCCAGACGGTTCTGCTTCGCCCAGAACAGCACTGATTGGGGCAGAGAACCAAAACGGTAGCGTTTGTGATGGAGAATTACCCCGGTAAAGCCAAATGCTTGTCCGTTCAACCTCAAGAACACTGGCAGCCACTTCAGTAATTTGCCTCAAAGCCGCCTTCAACTCACCCCTATCAATCGTCTTGCTCCTGGCCAGTTCCACAAGTGCCTGGGTTTGTCCCCTCAGACACTGTTTAAACAATTGCTGTTGCTGTTCAACGAGTTGATAATCAATCACGTCCTCGCTGTCCGGAAAGGATATTGACGGGGCGTCAGAAGATAAAGGGAAAGGGGTGTTCTCTGTATAACTCACTCGGAGTATCCTCAACGTCTTGGGGAAGAGCGGGAGAAAAGCTTGCTCCTAGTTCTTCGAGCAGAAACAAGGCTTTACAGCACTGGTTTTGTGAAAATTGCATTAAAGCAATCGCTTTTACCTCAACGGTACAACCGTAAGTGCTGTTGATGCGTTTGGCGGCAGATCGTTCCCGCTACGCTCAGAGTGAAGTAGACCTATAGACCCATATTTTACCGAGTTTTGTTCCCATTCAGTTGATTTGTGTGTTAAGCAACATGACTGTTGTGGTACAGTTCGGGCGACAGAGCATGTTGGCTTTCTTGTCAATGAAATGGTTACGTCATTAATGTGATCGACATCACGTAATCGCTAGAGAATTGTCACTTTATGTAACTGAAGTTTAGGAAATATTAAGAGTATCGAGTTTAACGCTAGTGGCAATGCAGTCCCCAGTTCTTCTCCCCGGTGCTCTCTCAGACCTATTTGCACAAGTCAGTAGCTCTGGCCGTATGACAAAAGCTGACCGTTATGGACTGATGGCGGCTATATTAAACGAAGACTTGGGAACAGAAGAACGCGGCGTTATTGACCGCTTGCTACGTGCTGTACGTCGAGGACATTTAACTGTCGTGGATGAAGTTTCAGCTATAGCCTAAAGCTAGGTATTCTCGTTATTGATATTGATGAACGCAACGGCATCCTTATCAGCAATTGTATTGGCAGGAGGGCAAAGCTCTCGGATGGGTCGGGACAAAGCATTAATTCCTCTTCAAGGTGTCCCTCTACTGAGACGAGTGTGTGAAGTTGCCCTGAACTGTGCTAGTGAGGTCTATGTTGTTACCCCTTGGCCAGAACGATATCAAGATATTTTACCGGACGGTTGCCGTGTCATACAGGAAGTTCTCTTATCAGGAGAAACAGAAAATCGAGAACCACAAGCAGAACACCTGTCCCACGGCCCTTTAGTCGGATTTGCCCAAGGGCTAGCTCAAGTTAACACCGATTGGGTACTGTTACTAGCCTGTGACTTGCCCCAACTCCAGGTCAAGGTGTTGCAAGATTGGGCGAAGGAATTGGAGAAAACTGAACAAGAAGCAATAGCCTTACTACCGCGACATTCTAAAGGTTGGGAACCCTTGTGTGGTTTTTATCGACGCCAGTGCTTGCCATTCCTCACCGATTTTATCAATGCGGGAGGGCGATCGTTTCAGCGTTGGTTAGCCCAGCATCCAGTACAAGAACTGCCAGCCAGCGACACTCAACTGTTTTTTAATTGCAATACTCCTGCCGACCTAGAACGTTTATGTGAATCTGAATAACCCTAATTTAAGATTGACACTCCAGACGCACCCCCGCGCCCCAATCAGGGATTGACTTGCCAGAGTTTAATCGTTTGGTCAAGACTACCACTAGCGAGAGTCTTCCCATCAGGGCTGAACGTCAGAGAATCCACAACACTTCGGTGTGCAATCAGACTATGTAGCAGTTTTCCAGTCTCTAGATTCCAAATCCTGATTATGCCTGTAGTGGAGTCCCAACTGCCAGTAGCGAGAGTTTTTCCATCAGGACTAATGGCAACTGAAACAACCGCATCGGGTGGATTGAATGTGTGTAAGAGTTCTCCAGTGCGTAAATCCCAAGTTGAGATAGAGCCAAACCCTCCATTCATCACCCCACTGACAAGGGTTTGACCATCGGGGTTAATAGCAATGGCAGCGATAGAACCGGGTTCTCCCTCTAGAGTACGTATTAAGTCTCCAGTACGCGGATTCCAAATCTTGATTCTTCCATCAAACCCGGTACTGGCGAGAGTCTGACCATCTTGACTGAAAACAACTGAATTCACACCCGAAGCAGAGGCTTCCAGAGTGCGTATCAATTCTCCTGTTCGCAAGTTCCAAAGTTTAATCGCTTCATTGGCACCACTCGCAAGCGTTGTGCCATCGGGACTGATGGTAAGAAACATCCCATCATCTGCGGTTTTAGGTATGGTACGCAGCAGTTGTCCCGTGCGGAGATTCCATATCTGAATGCTGCCTCTATCACTGCCTTTTCCTTCGGGTATTACCTGTGCCAGGGGGCTAACATTCGTCGTGCTAGTGACAAGAATCTGGCTATCGGGACTAATCGCGACTGACCAAACGGGATGCTGAGTAGAAAGAGTATAGCGCAGTGTTCCAGTCCGCAGATCCCAGACTTTGATCTGACTCTGAGGATTATTATTCGCTGAATAAGACAAACTCTTTTCAGAGGAATTCGCTGCTTCTTCTTCACCCCCAGCACTACCACTCACTAACGTCTCACCATCTGGACTAATGGCTTGGGAAAGGACTAAATCTGATTCAGAGAGAGTACGCAGGGGTAGAATCGTGTCTAAAAACTCAGAGTTTGAGTTCTTGAGTCTGGGAAATTGCAAAGAATCATCGGTGGGTGACAAAGTAGAGGGCAATTCTCGACGGGATAGTTCGGCTTCCTGCCAACTGCTTGTCGCCAAGCGCAGCATTGTACCGCTAGCGAAAATCATGAATGTAGCCAATATCGCTCTTAAGGCAGCATCTTGTCGCGAATGGATTGGCGGTGTATCCGGTAAATTCTGCTGATGAGCGACAGGTTCAATAGGCGCTTCAGTTGATGCTTCAAAGGGGAAAATGGGCGAAGTTCTATCGGGATACTCTTCTAAACTGTCTGTACTAAACCAGGGTAATGTTTGAGGATTTGATGTCGATGAAGATTTAGTTGATTTCGCTGCGGGAGGTGGAACAGTCGGCTTGACTGAAATTTCAGGGATGGGAATGGTTTTTCTGAGGGTTTGAGTCGGCAGTGAATTTAAGTCTCTCAGGACTTCAGCCGCCGCTAGATAGCGCCGCTTGGTGGCACTTTGCAGTAATTTGTCCAAAACCTGACCTAAAGAATTGCTCACTGGACTTCTCAAGAAATCCCGCCACACCCAGGTATCTTCGCTGCTATCGAATAAATCAAAGGGAGAAAGTTGCGTCAGCAGATGAATGCAGGTAACGCCCAAGCTGTATAAATCGCTCGCAAAAACCGCTTTGCCTCTCATTTGTTCGGGAGCGGTATACTCAGCACTGCCGATGGTAGTCCCTGTCTGGATGAGGGCAGTTCCTGTGGCAAATTTAGCAGCCCCAAAATCGACTAAGACGAGTTGACTTTTCGTCTTCTTAGTGGAGTAAGAAGGGATGGGAACGGTACGGCGGATAATGTTTGCTGGTTTAATATCGCGGTGGATTACTTGATGGTCATGGACAAACTTGAGAACGGGTAGCAGACTTCTAAGCAATTCTCGAATCTGAATTTCGTTGAACGGCCCTTCCTCTGCCAGTTCTTGAGCTAGATTTTGCCCCTCAATGAACTCTTGCACCAAGTATTGCTGCTTATCTTGCTCAACATGAGTCAGCAGTGCTGGAATTTGCGGATGTCTGCCGAGTTCCTTCAACCGCTTAGCTTCCTGGCGAAATAACTCTGCTGCTTTTTGGGCATTCGTCGTGCCTTGCTGTTGCGGGAAAAATTGCTTAATCACGCAGCGCGGTTTAGAGGGTTTACCCCCATCCACAGCCAAAAAGGTTCTGCCAAAGCCACCTTGGCCAATTAGTTTAAGGGCCTGGTAGCGCTGGTGTAGCAGCAACATCGACCCACAACTTTGGCATACCACGATGCCATTAGGATTTTGGGGCTTTGAGCAGTTGGGATTCAGGCAATAGCTCATAACTAGGAAGCGATTAGCAGAATGAATCTATAGTAAGTCTTCCCAATCTTTCCCTGGTTAGATGGCGTTATCAGGCTAACCAACCAATAAGCTTATTTTTATGGGGCTTGATAAAGGTTAGCACCTCTGTATTCGCGATCGCATCTTTATGCCTCTAATCCTTGCTATACGGTTAGTTCAAGCTCTGGAAACGTTGGGGAGGCAATTCTCTAGTTATCGGTAAATTCAGTTATATCGTGAAATTCTTATACTAGGAAATGAACTACACAGAAAAATGCGATCGCATTTTCGGTGAAGGGAAAATCTTAGGGATGCGATCGCCTTCGGTGTTATTGCCGTGAAGTATTACTCAGAAACACGCGATCGCACTACAAGGAACCTCTAACCCGTAACTCGCCAAATCTTGATGGTTTTGTCCCAACTACCACTGGCAAGGAGTTTTCCATCGGGGCTAAATGCAAGAGAATCAACCACGTCTGAATGCCCCTCTAGAGTGCTAATCTCCTGTTTGGTAGGAACATCCCACAGTTTGATAGTTTTGTCTCCATCTCCACTGGCTAAAGTTTTGCCATCGGGGCTAAAAGCTATGGAGCTAATAAATGTTGAATGCCCCTCGATAGAACTAATTTCCTGCTTGGTAGCAACATCCCAAAGTCTAATAGTTTTGTCCCCACCTCCACTAGCTAAAATTTTGCCATCGGGGCTAAAAGCTACGGAATGAGTTCCGTATAAATGCTCTCTGAATGTAGTAATTTCCCGCCCGGTATTAACGTCCCACAGTTTGATACTTTTGTCCTTACTACCACTAGCTAAAATTTTGCCATCAGGGCTGAAAGCGACAGAATTAATATATTTGGAATGCCCTACAAGGGTACTAATTTCTCGTCCGGTACTAACCTCCCACAACTTGATAGTGCAGTCTTTACTGCCACTGGCTAAAATCTTGCCATTGGGGTTGAAAGCAAGAGAGAAAATCAAATAAATCCATAGAGAACCCTTTTTTGAATGTCCTTTGAGGTGTCCAATCTCCCGCCCTGTGCTAACCTCCCACAGTTTAATAGTGTCGTCTTGATCGCAGGCTAAAATTGTGCCATCGGGACTAAAAGTGACAGAACTAGCCCCGCCTGTGTGCCCCTTGATGGTGCTAATCTCCCGTCCCGAGTCAACATCCCATAATTTGATGTGGTTGTTCTTGTCCTTGTATCCACTGCCAGTAGCTAAAGTCTTGCCATCGGGACTAAAAGCAACAGAAAGAACCTGATCTAAATGCCCTTGGAGAGTAGCAATTAAGGAAATATTGTGCTGCGTAATTGGCGAGGGGATTTCTACAATTGGTTGAAATGGGACAACCACCGTGTTTGTTGTGCCCGAAATCCCTAACTCTTGCATTAGTGCCGATACTAATTGATATCGTTGCTTGACCACACTTTGAGTCATTTTGTCTAAAACGTGACTTAGTGGGTCACTCACCGGATTGTCGCCCAAGTGATGCCGCCACACAAAGGCACTCTCCATCGCGTTATACAGTTCAAACGGCTCGATGCCAGTCAACAGATGAATGCAGGTAACGCCCAAACTGTAGATATCGCTGGCAAACACCGCTTGCCCAAAAGTCTGTTCTGGAGCAGCATAACCCGCAGAACCAATCGTTGTCCCCGTTTTTCCTAAAGCCGTTACCGTAGCATACTTAGCCGCCCCAAAATCCACCAACACCAGACCCCCCTTTGCCCCTCCTTGGTAAGGGGGGGATTGAGGGGGGGGGCGACGACGGATGATATTCTCTGGCTTGATATCCCGATGAATCACCTGTCCTTGATGGATAAATTGCAGCAGGGGCAGTAAGTCACCCAAGAGACTGCGAATCTGTTTTTCTTGGAAAACGCCTGTTTCTGCCAACTCCTCAGCTAAATTTTGTCCGTCGATGAACTCCTGCACGATGTACTGGCGATTATCTTGCTCAAAATGCGCGAACAGTTCCGGAATCTGGGGATGTTTGCCCAACTGTTCCAAGCGCACCGCTTCCTGCTGAAATAACTCGGCAGCTTTCCCAGCCTTATTCTGCCCTTGGGGATAAAGCTGTTTAATTACACAGTGGGGTTTGGATGGCTTGTACTCATCCTCTGCTAACAAAGTCCTGCCAAAACCCCCTTGAGCGATAGGTTTGATGGCACGATATCGCTCTGCCAACAACAATTTTGTGCCGCAAGTTTGGCAAAACTTTGCCCCGTTAGGATTCTGGGGCTTTTGACAATTGGGATTAAGGCAGTAGCTCATAGAGGCTAGTAATCAGGGAAAAGACTCTATAGTTAGTATTCCCAGAATTAGCGTGTTGAGAACGCGATCGCACTGTAGTTGTAGGATGCGATCTTCGACAGCGTAACCCATTGCAGTCTCACAGGTTGGTGCGTTACGGCGGGAGCCTAACACGCCCTACGTCTAGACTTCAAGACTATGCTATTTCTTGATTAATTGCGTGAGTCTCTCCACTGCCTTAGCATACTGAGGGTCAGCCATTGTACCTGCTGAACGCGATCGCATCATCGCTTGTTGTTGAGCTTGTGTCAGGTTAACCACGATATCGGGGGCAATTCCTGATTGGCCAATATCTTGTTCTTTGGGAGTCCGCCACTTCGCAACAGTGACAGCCAAACCTGATCCATCCTTAAGTCCTCGCACCGACTGGAGCGAGTTATAACCACCGGTTTGGGTACCCACCAAAATGGCTCGCTGATTATCCTGCAATGCGGCGGCTACAATTTCGCTACCACTAGCTGTTCCTTCATTCACAAGAATAATAAGTGGCTTATCACTCAGAGCGCGTTGATTCGCGACTTGGCGGTCTATCTCTCTCTGGCGGTCAAGGGTAGAGACAATAGTACCCTCTTGCAACCACATCCGGGCAATGTCAACACTACTGTAAAGTAATCCACCTGGATTGGTACGCAAATCTAAAATATAGCCACCAACCTTCTGCCCTTCTAAATCTTTAATCGCACTTTGCATTTCCCCAGTGGCACTGGCACCGAACAACGTCAGGCGGATGTAACCAATGTCACCAGCCGGGGTTTTCTGGCTGCGGTAACGCACCAAAGGTGATTCCATCCGTTTTCTAGGAATTTTAAATTCCAGCTCTTTTTGACCCCGTCGTACAGTAAGGACGACGATTGTCCCCTCTTTGCCTTGAGTGCGAATGTCAGCATCATAGGGGTGAAGTCCTTGAGTGCTTTGACCATCAATTTTAATGAGTACATCCCCAGGCAAAATTCCAGCAGTGTAGGCAGGGGATTCTTCAATGGGAGTGGGAACAACTAATTCTTTCGTTTTCTTATCCAGAATTAGTTGAACCCCAACTCC
>JBFLZA010000022.1:0-27452 GCA_040756535.1 Cyanobacteriota bacterium | reverse complement strand
TTCTGGTGTCGGTGTTGGGGTTGGCGTTGGCGTTGTCTTGGGTGTGCCGATGACGTTGCCAGCAATATTGGGGAAACTTGGAGCAGTATTGTTAGAAACAATCGTGCTTTCGTTTCCGATGTTGGTGACCGCGCCATTAGCGGAAGAAAGCCCTCCGCCGGTTTGAGTTGCCGTGTTATCAGTAATTGTCGAATCGGTTATAGTCGCCGCACCACCAGAAACGTAGACACCTCCACCCGTTGTACCAATGGAGTTACCTGTAACCGTGCTACCGTTTAGTGTCAAGGTACTCTGGTATGAGAAAATGCCTCCACCGCCGAATCCGGAGGCAGCATCGCCGGTAGCACTGTTGCCGCTGATTGTACTATTGTTCACAGTCAGCCCCTGACCACTCTCGCTCAAAATTCCACCACCTCCAACAAAGCCAGCCGTATTATTGCTGATGGTAGAATTGTTGATAGTCATGCTGCCCTCATTGCGATGGATGCCACCCCCTCCAGCAGTGGCTTGATTGCCAGTGATGGTGCTGTTGGTGATGTTTACCGCGCCAGTGCCACCGTTGACTGAAAGACCTCCACCTGCATATGCTCTGTTACCAGTAATGGTGCTGTTATTGACGTTCAATGCGCCACTACCCGTGTAGCGAATGCCGCCACCGTAGCTTCCAACTCCATTCGTAACTGTCAAGCCATCAAGGGTGACGTTACCAGCTCCACCGACATCGAAGACAAGGTAAGAATTTTTACCACTGACTGTAGTAGCCCCTGCTCCCGCACCTGTCAAGGTCAGGGCTTTATTAATGGTTACCGTAGTCGGGTCTGTGAAGGTTCCGGCTGCTAAATTGACATTCGCACCTGCTGCTGCCACATCGACGGCATTTTGAATTCTGCCACTCGTCGCCACAGCAACGGTGGAAGCATTGCCTGTAAGCGCTGCCGTTCCTGTCGTAACAATGGCATTGAGGTTGACGGTTGGTGCATTAAATGCAACCGCCCCATTGTTTGTCGCAATATTTTGATTGAGCGTAATTGAATTTCCAGCATTGGCTGTCAATCCAACACCTGCATTAGCGATCGAAACTGGGCTGGCAAAGGTAATGTCGTTCGATGCGGCTAGGATAACGTTGGCGTTAGCACTATTGATAGTTGCTGGATCGATGATTGCTGTGCTGGTTGTATCCGCTGCGTTGGCAACATCAGCCAGGGTTGCTGTACCGCCAGCTTGCACAATAATATCTCGTGGATCGAGTAACCAAGTCCCCGCTAGACCGTTAATTGCTCTTGCATCGACTTTAGCGCCAGTGACATCCAAGCCCATCTTGCCGGAGGTTTCCACCAACCCACCGTTGCCGCCTTCAGCACCTCCCCTAGCGCTAATGTTGCCATAGAAGCGAGTAGTGTTATCTGCCCAGGCAATGACTTGACCTCCCATGCCATTGTTTTTGGCATCGGCATTAATCGTGGTGTTGCTATCTACAGAGGTAAACTGAGCATTCGGCACCGTACCTTGACCCTGATAGCCACCGCCAATCAAAACGGTACCACCCCCATTTGTACCAGAGGCGTTGATGTTGGCACCGATTAACTTGACATTGTTACCCAAGACATTGACTTGGCCACCCGTTTGTCCTGAGGTATTCAAAGTCCCGGAAGCAATAGCTATTCCTCCGCCACTGGGAACAACTTCCCCAGAAGAAGTCAAGACAGCTTGCCCCACCTCATTCACCGCTACACCCGTTGTCTGATTAACTCCACTTCCAGTAATCAGTTCCGGCAAGGATAAGGGGCTAATACCTGCGGAGTTGGAAGTGTCGCTGGGGTTAATCTCCAAACTCAACAGATGTCCCGGTTGCGAAATTCGCACCAGACTCGACCCCGGAACCGCTTCCATAGTAATAGTTCCGTCCGGTGTCGTCAGCGTCCCCGTATTGATGACATTGCCACCAACCAAGGTTAGATTCTGTCCTTGATTGACCGCCAGATTCCCTGCATTAATAATGCTTCCAGGCTGACTTACATTAAAGGCAAATTGATTGGGGTCTCCCGTCAATGCTGCATAATTGTTTGGCCCAGTGGCATTGAACCAATTGCCAGCACCAAAACCCATTCCTGTAGCTGTAGTTGCTGTGAATGAGGCGGGAACGTTTAACTGAGCATTATTACCAAAAATAATTCCAGCAGGATTAACTAAATAAAGATTAGAATTGCCGCCTGTAACTTGAACGAGTCCATTAATCAGGGATGCATCACCTCCTGTCACCCGTCCCAAGATGTTGCGGATATTGGGATTGGAGACAAAGTTGGCAATTTGGTCGGCACTCAGACCAAACTGACTGAAGCTGTGAAAGAGGTTAGCGTTATCTCCGGAGAGGGTGCCACCCGTAATATCAATCTGGTTACCGTTGGGATTAATAATTGTACCCGTGCCGTCTGGTGCACTTGTGATGGATTGTGCTTGTACGGGAAGGGGTAATAAGCTTAAAAAAGTGAGAAATCCAACAAGCCTTTGGATCTTGAATAGCGTGGTCTTTGACGCGGATAGGGACATAACTCTAATTTTTTACAAAAGGGTTAACTTGTGATTGTGGTGCAGATGCCCCTTCGTAAAACATGCAGCCTAACAATCTATCATCATCTCTGCCCAGCTAGTATCTTTGAGTATTGTGGCGTAAACAAGGTAAGAGGAGTATAAAGTATGAAGCATAAACTGTGAAGTTTTTTTGATGCTTCATACTTCTGATTTAAGCGGTGGGTTTTGGCAGTTGGGCGAAGCTTTCGGGGAAGGTTTCAATTACCATTTGTTCGTCTTCGCGGGTGGTAAGCGATCGCTTAATCTGGCCCAAAAACAGTGGCTTGGAGACATTGGGTTCTGGATGAGTAATGGTTCGTGCCCGAATGGTTAATTCGTCATTTGCCCCACCCATACGTCCGTAGGAATATAAATCACTTGCGGCTTGACGGAGAGTTGCCTCTAGTTCAGTTTCAGTGATTTGTGCGGGAACAGTAATCACGGCTCGCGGGCCACCCGTGTCGTAAACGACCGAAAAATGGACGGCACCTGGAATCACAGTGCGGGTAATCGGTACAAGGCTCAATGAAAATAACCCTGCAGTAAGGACAATCATAAAGCCAGTACTTCCCACCAGCCGAAATCGGATGCCCCATTTGAAAATAAAACCGACTAAAGCGAGGACGCCGCAAGCGATGGTAAGAATACCTGACCACTTGGCAAAGGTGAGAAAAGCAGCGGTTGATAGCATAACGTTGAGAAGTACTTATTCGCTTTTATTTCAATTTTGGCATTTTAATGCCATAACCTGATTTTTTAGCCTGCAAAGAGTTTATAGATAGCCTTGGATTGATTAATTTAAAATCTAAATCTTCCCACCTTTTTTATTAGCAAATCTAAATCCTCAATGTATGTGCCAAATGATGCATAGTTGCTGATTTAATTCCTCCTCCATAAGGAGGAGAATTCAGCACGATCAAATTAATGTTCTCACTGTCAAAACTTGCGGTGGCGTAGAATCGGGAGGGTAGAGAAAGTCTACCTTCACCAAACGGCGATCGCTTGGTGGCATTTTCAGCGTAACCAAGGGTTCACCCTGCTGACCGCGCCGTTGTACTAAATGGACATAACGAGTTTGCAGCATCCCCGCATCATTTTTATAACTGATTTGGACAGTCCCCCGAAAAAACACTTGTGGATCGGGAGGGTTGAGAAAGCGTAGTCCATCAGCCCGATCTTCTTTGGGTTTTAGAGGCGTCTGGATCGCTAACGTTACGGTTTGAGCCTGTCGAGTCTTGTTTGCCAAAGGCAACGTTAGGCTGTAGAAGACTCCATAATTGCCATGAGCGCGATAGGCTGTATCGGGGTAGCGTACCAACATTGGGGCACTTTGAACCTGACGAGTACCCAAGGTAATCATAGGGACAGTACTGATGGGGTAAGAAAAGGCGTTGCCTGGTTTAGGAATGCTCAGATCAACTCCTCCTGAACGATCCACCAGTTCGGAACGCCACTCGGAACCTTGAGCCACACCAGCAACGCGGCCATAAATAATTTCACCTTCATCTTTATTAGGAGGGGTAGGAGAGCGATCGCGCGGGCCAGCTAATTTTCCGCTATACAGTAACTGCCGCCATTCTCCCAGCACGGGTGCCCTATAGATAGAAGGAGAGAGGGGCTTGTCCGGGTCGTTTTTTCTTGCCTGATCCTTCCCATTAGGACGAGCATACATCGCTAAACTCGCCATGTAGACGGGTTCATTACTCCTGAGTCGCATCAATGTCGTTCGACAATTTCCAGGCGTTATCGGTAAATTGAATAACATCTGGCTTTGTTTAGGTGGAATAACTATCTGCGAAGGGAAGTCATCGAGATGAACTCCCCGCAATATATCATTCATCACCCGCGAACCCGGCCCCGCATAAACTGTACCGGAAGAATTTTCTAGGTAAGGGGGCAACTCAATAAACGGCGCATCAGGGTTGGTAACGTAAGTTACCGCCTGCAAAATATCTAATGTTACAGGTTTGCTACCGGGATTGTACACCATTACCCCTTGATATAAGGGACGGTCATCTTTTGGTTGATTCGGTCTAGCAATATGATGCGAAAACAGGTCAAATCGTCCTACCAGACCAAAATTTAAATGAGCGCCAGGGACAGCTTTTTCGACGGAGGGAAAGGTGGACAGCAAAATTCCTTCTGTCTGTATGGCTTCAGGACTATTGCTATTAAACATAGGGACTTTATCAAGCTGCCCTGGCAAAGCTCGTATCTCTTGCGGTTGCACCACCAGTTGCTGTTCGGGGACGGGTGCGGTGGTAGGAATGGGCGTTGGTACGGAGATGGCTTGAGCGAGGGAAAAAATCGGCAATAATGGCAGCATGAACTAACCTTCTTGGAACCTCACACACACAAATACAAAAAGAGTGGGTAATTGACTTTGACCACTACTTTTCGTCAACCCCTTAAGGTTAAGTTTTATTAAACCATTAGGCTGATCAGGTCGAAACCTCTCGCTCAAATTGCCGACTTCTCATTTGCTCATAGAAGGAGTAGATCGCTCCAAAGTTCTAACCGTCAAAACCTGCGGCGGTGTTGCATCTGGAGGATAGAGAAAGTTTACCTTCACCAAGCGGCGATCGCTAGGCGGCATCGTCAGCGTTACTAGGGGTTGTCCTTGTTGACCGCGCCGTTGTACTAAATGCACGTAGCGAGTTTGCTGCGATCCAGCGTCATCGGTGTAGCGAATTTGAACCGTACCTCGGAAAAAGATTTGCTTAGCGGGTGGTTCTAAAAAGCGTAATCCTCCCTGCAGTTCCTCTTGTTTGAGGGGTGTTTGCAGAGATAGGGTAACGGTTTGTCTGTTGCGGGTGGGATTGACTAACGGTAAGGTGAGGCTATATTGCACGCCGTAATTTCCATGGGCAAAGTAAGCTGTATCTGGATAGCGCACCAGCATTCTTGCACTCTGACTTTGACTTGTGCCTAACTTACCACCCGGAAGGGTACTCAGTCCGTAGGAAAAGGCTTGTCCCGGTTGGGGAATCGTCAAAGATTTAGCCGTTGGACGATCAGCTAAGTTCGCTTGCCATTGAGAACCTTGGGCAACACCCGCAACACGACCATAAATCCTGGGAGTATTAGTAGCATCAGGTGGAGTGGGGGCGCGATCGCGTGGCCCTGATAATTCTCCTTGATTCAGTATCTCCTGCCATTCTTCTAAAGTAGGGGCACGTTCATTCCCTTGGGTATCAACAGGAGCATAACGAGCAAGACTCGCTGCGTAAACTGCACCATCACTCCGCAATCGAATTAAGCTAGATCGACCATTCAGGGGCGGTTCCAACGTCCGGACGGGAATCGGCAAATTCAGCAGCATTCGGCTTTGCTTGGGAGGAATCACCAATTGGGCGGGAAAATTTGCTTGCCGCTGTCCACGCAGAACATCATTCATGGCGCGACTCCCCGGCCCTGCATAAACGGTTCCATTGGGATTTTCTATAAAAGGTGGCAACTCGATAAACGGTGCATCGGGTTGACTCAGGTAACTCGCCGCTTGCAAGACATCGACTTTTACGGGTTTGGTTCCCGGATTGTACAAAACAATCCCCAGGTAGAGAGTTCGCAAATCCTCTGGGGTCGGGGGTTTAGCAATGTGGTGGGCAAATATGTCAAAGCGTCCCTGAAACGGAAAATTTAAGTGCGCCTTTGGATTATCTTTGCCGTTAGGGGGAAAGGTGGATAGGAGAATACCCTCTGTCTGCACGACTTCAGGACTGTTGCTGTTGAATACCGGGACATTATCGAGTTTCCCTGGCAAGGTGCGAACAACTTGCGGCTGCACAATTTCTACTTGTTCCATTTGGGGAGTCGGTGCTGGAGCTGGTGTTGGGGTAGCTTGAGCCAGGATAAAAAACGGCAAAAACGGCAGCATGGGGAATTAAATTTTGTTTAACAACAAAGACACTAAGATACAACGATTAGCTAAGCTTCCCACCTGTAAGCTCAACAAATCAGCTGATTGTGTAAAGACGCTATCAATTGCCTTTTGTTTCAAGTCAGCTAGTAAAGCCTCGCAACAATAACTAAGTACAGCTCATCGTAAAAGGGGTACGAAATTCGTCTGGTCGATCAATGACTCACTCGGTTATCCAGGTTCGCATTTCCGATCCCTATTAATGATTTGCTGTGCTAAGCAGTTGAAATCACCCCATCACTTCAACTCTCCCCTTTTCTTGCTCCTGGAGAGTGGAGTGCCCGGAGTGGGTCGTTAAAAATAGACGAGAATTCCCCACGCCCTAGACCTTTGCGGCGAAAGTTCCCCACCAGTTCCTCTGAGTTCCCGGAAGCTCCAGAAAGCAGGGGAGAATTTGTCCTGCTGGGTTATTTCTGTCAAGCTGCTCTAGCCTTAGCCTTCAAAAAGTTTATAGCGAGCAAGTTATACAACTCATACATAAGTTAAACATTAACGCAAACATAATCGAAAACATCCGCTTCTTATCATAAAAATAATGAATCGTTTGAATAGTTTGTTCAGTTAATCAGTTTGCATTCTAGATAATTTCAATGAATAGATGTCTTTCTATCGACAGCTTTTGCCCAATTGCTTTTGAAAGTAAGCATAACGGATCTTAAACAAATTTCAAGCCCAAACAAAGCCCAAACTAGCTTTATAAGCGAAGAAGTTGAGAACAACAAATGAAAAAGTACTTACCTATTGGAATAGCTGCTGCCACTCTACTCATCGGTTTACCTGCGAAAGCTACTGGTTTGAGTATGGGCGAGGTAAACAATACTGTTACTACTACACAAGCTAATACTGCCAACACAAGCGGGGCGAAAAATAATGTTCTTTTGTGGAATAGCATTGCTTTAGAGGCAGTAAAAAACACCAAATTTGCTCCTCCAATGATGTCTCGTGCGTTTTCGATGCTGCATACCAGCATGTTCGATGCGTGGTCTGCCTACGACCCAACAGCAGTTGGCACTCAGCTCGACAATACCTATCAACGCCCGGAGACAGAGAACACCTTTGCCAACAAAAACCAGGCAATCAGTTATGCTGCCTACAATACTCTTAAGACTCTATTCCCGACCCAGGCTAGTACCTTCGATAGCTTAATGAGCAGCCTCGGTTACGATACCAGCTATACATTTACCGATACAACTACGGCGGCTGGCATTGGCAACTTGGCTGCACACAGATTGCTTGATTTCCGGCAAAACGACGGGTCAAACCAGTTAGGCACTCTCAACCCCTCTGGCAGACCGTACTCCGAACCCATCTTAGCTCCCAACTACACTCCTTATCAACCGGTTAACACTGCCAACCAACTCAACGATATTAACCACTGGCAACCGCAGGGTAAGCAACAGTTCCTCCTTCCTCAGTGGGGAAGTGTTACTCCCTTTGCACTAGAATCCGGTTTGGAATTCAGACCCACCCATGGCCCCAAAACGATGGAGTCTGACCCAGAAGGTTTCTACGCGCAAGCTAAAGAAATCTACGAGATGAGTAAGAATCTTACTGACGAGCAAAAACTAATTGCCACATACTGGGAGGCTGGCGCAGGCACTGTAACGCCACCCGGGATGTGGAACGATATTGCCCAAGAGATTTCACAAAGAGATAACAACGATCTTGACAAAGATGTCAAGATGTTCTTCGCCCTGAACAATACTCTGTTTGACTCCGGCGTTGCTGCCTGGGATACCAAAAGGGCTTTTGATTCGGTTCGTCCCGTAACGGTGATTAATCAACTGTTAGACCCGAACTGGCAGCCTTTCTTGGGTAGCACTCCGCCTCACCCCGACTTCGTATCGGGACACAGCACCTACAGCGCTTCTGGTGCTGAGATTCTGAAGCTGTTTACGGGAAGTGATTACTACGGCGGCTCATATACAGAAAATGATGTCACCCTCTCGTGGAATACATTCACCGATGCTGCCGAAGAGGGTGGAATGTCTCGCCTGTATGGCGGTATCCACTTTATGGATGCGAATGTCGCTGGACAGGAGATGGGGAGAAAAGTCGCCCAGAAAGTTTGGGATAAGGTGCAAGGCTTCTTCTCCGGCTTAGTCTCTGGGGGAATAGATGCATGTGCTGCCCCCAGTGATTACGCACGAAAATAACTGAGCTAACCTTTCCAAGCATTAAATTAAGGCGCTTAGAGTTTTTGTATAGATGGCTACTCAATAGCAACGTTTCTTTAGGTTGTTTGGAAAAAACCTTGGCAGTGTGTTCAACATTCGCCAAGGTTTTTTCTGATTTGGGGTTTGTCGGAAATGATGCATAGAGCATGATTGCCCTGCGGTCGATACCAAAAGCGATCGCACACAAAACATCTCCCTTGCCCGATTTCGCTCAACTCTACTCTCCGACTACGACAAACGAGACGGCTCATCCTTTAGCTAGACGCGAAGCGCTCAATTTTATGAAAACTTTGTTAGCGTAGCTGTTAGCTCTACATAAATTACTCTATTCACTACGATTATAAAGAGAAACTTATCCACGGGTTGCTAAAACTTAAGGGATACCAAAGAGCGAAAACCTTACGAAATTGCCGTCCAAATGCAAAGTCCGATTAATACACGATACGCTTTCAGTTATCAAGAAGTTTATCCCTGTCCGGTGTGTCGCCTAAATCAGCTCAAAGCCATGCCATTAATGGATGCAACAATGGCTTGTGATTGTTGCCGCCACATTTTCACTGTCGATCTGGAAAGACAGCAGCTCAAAATGGTTGATCGACACCCTCCTCTAATCTGGCACTGGAGTGGTAAGACTTGGAAGGGAGCGCATTTAGAGGGAGTTGAATGGGGGTGGGAGGCTTGGATCTTTGCCTTAGGGCTTATCCTTTTGCCGACTACCCTAATTGGGCTAGCCGCCTACACGTTTCCCCCAGAACCAGGTAGTACCTTGTCATGGATACCTGTCGCTTGGACGGGATTGACCTTTTTATCCCATCTACTCATTGTTCTATGGCTGGTAACCGAGTTTTATCAGTTTCCCATTCGGGTGTACTTAAGAGTTAGGCGGCAGCAGCTTTTTGGTCGTTGAGTCTTTCCTCACGAATTGGAGACTGCTAGAAAGTAGTAGTTAATAGGTCGCCTTTTATAGCTATAGAATCACCTTCCCAGAGGTTACTCTCTGCATGATTAACTGAAAATCTGCCAGAAGCTCAGCAACATTATTTCTGCTGAGAACGGGGACATGGACAAATAATCCGTTCCTTTTCATCTCGTTTTTTTGCAGATGATTCAAGACAGAATAATAAAGTCCCTCACAAACGAATTTTCCTGCATTATGGCTAATGATTGTCCCCACTGAATCATCCACTAATTTATCTAGGTTAACAGGAGTTTTCAGTACAGTATTTTCATTCCTGGCATTAGATTCAATGCTTAACTGAGGGCGGGATTCTGCCATACCACAGCAGATAATGATATCGGGTTGCAGTTCGTTGATTTTAGCGATCGCACGCTCACTGGATTGAGTAATATCAACAGATAGATGCCTCAAGAAGGTCAAGGAATCTGGAAATGAGTCAAGTTTGGTAACCTCCTCCAATAAATCATCAGATGAATTCGATTTTTGATGGGGGAGCCAGGTTTGAAATGAAGTCAGCAGTATTTTTGACATGGGAGAATAGGAGATAGACAGCTACAACTTAGAATAGATATAGCGTGAATTAAAACTGTAAGGGAGAGCAGGTTAATGCCAGTAATTGCCGTCATCGACTACGACATGGGGAACCTGCACTCTGCCTGTAAAGGTTTGGAGAAAGCTGGAGCGATTACTAAAGTTACCGATTCACCAGCAGACATTGAACGGGCGGATGCAGTAGTCTTACCAGGAGTAGGTTCGTTTGACCCAGCAGTACAACATTTGCGATCGCGCGGACTAGAGGAACCAATTAAGCAAGCGATTGCCAGTGGTAAACCGTTTTTAGGTATTTGCTTAGGCTTACAAATTCTATTTGAGAGTAGTGAAGAAGGCACTGAACCTGGCTTAGGTATCATTCCCGGTAAAGTTCGTCGCTTTTCGCCCGAACCGGGAATTACGATTCCTCACATGGGTTGGAATGAGTTGGAATTTACACAGAAGGATTGTCCCCTGTGGCAGGAGTTATCTAATAATCCGCAAGTTTATTTCGTTCATTCCTATTATGTTGCCCCCATCGATCCCAGTATCCGGGCGGCAACAGTAACCCATGGTTCTCAAACCGTCACTGCTGCGATCGCTCGCGATAACATGATGGCAGTGCAGTTTCACCCGGAAAAATCGTCTACGACAGGGCTTAAGATTTTGTCTAACTTTGTGGCAAGAGTCAACCGCTTGGCAGAGCCATTAGTGAGCAGTTGTTAGTTATTGTTACAAAGATAATGAGTCATTGCGATCTCCTAAGACTCATTACTGATTCCCAGCCTAAGCGATAAAACGCTAGTATAGATAGTCCACCAGATGTAAATGAGAATTTACGGCAATCGCCAGTTAAAAACCTTACCAGGGCAAGCGACCCGACCAACATCCGCAAGGGTGAGGGAGGCAATATTTAACATCTGGCAAGGTAGGATTATGGACTGCCGATGGTTGGATTTATGCGCTGGTACGGGTTCGATGGGTGCTGAAGCTTTATGTCGGGGAGCATCTGTAGTGATCGGGATTGAAAAATCACCAAAAGCTGGCGCTATCATTCAACAGAACTGGGAAAAGGTGGCTCAGCCTGAACAAAAGTTTCAAGTGATACGAGGAAATGTGGTTGAGCGATTAAAATTCCTTGAGGGTCAATCGTTCGACCACATATACTTCGATCCCCCCTATGCCAGCGACTTATACCAGCCGGTATTAGAAGCGATCGCGCACTACCAACTCCTGAATGAGGCGGGTGAATTAGCCGTGGAGCACAGCCCTAATCAGTGGGCATCTAAACCGATTGCCAACTTGGAAATTTGTCGGCAAAAAGTATACGGCAACACGGCCGTGACGTTCTATCGTCCCTTATTGGGGGAATAGAGATTGAGGAGCTCGGAGTCCCAAAAGAGGATTAAAGGCAATCAAGATTGGGTCAACCGTTGGCTGTGCATACCCTATCTACCTGGGAACTCAGGGTGTGGATAATATTCTTTCCCAGCCCTGTAAGTCCCCAGTTTCGAGTCCCTTTACTTATTGATTCCCAACTGGTCGCCGCGCTTGTACTGCATATAGGCAGCGAAAAATAGACCAGCTAAGGTTACTGGGATTAAGCCTAGGACAATCCCTGAGAGTAGCGGTTCTACCACGTTCGTTCTCCTGATTAATAAGTTTTTTTACCTGTTTCTAATCGTACTAGTTCTCATGCCAAAACACCTACAGCAGGAACATATAGGAGTTCAAAGGCGTTGGTGCAGCCATACGGAAGAGTCTCAGTCAGTATCGCTTGCTTACTTAACCCATAAATTTTAAGCTATGTTTATTAATCGACATACTTTACGCTGACCCCTGACCTCATCACTTTTTTGAATAACAAAATCAGTTTTGTGACTTTATATCCATTAAAAACGCCTTGGAAATTTTTAATTTGACAGGAGATCGTTTGGAGAATCAGCTTGCCAAATCTGAAATCACCGTTCGGCGGATTGCCATTGTGGTGATCGCTATGATTCTGGTTATAAGCGCAAGCCTGTTTGGTTTTCACCTGATTCAGGTTTCAAATCCTTATGTCCATGATGTCTTATCGCTAACCGGCGATCCAGTACGCGGTCGTGACATCTTTCAAATTAACTGTGCTGGGTGTCATGGAGTACAAGCCGATGGTCGGGTAGGGCCGAGCTTGCATCAAGTATCGAAGCGGAAGTCCCAAATCAGCCTAATTCATCAAGTTACTAGTGGTCAGACACCACCTATGCCGAAATTTCAGCCCAGTCCGCAGGAGATGGCAGACCTTTTGAGCTACCTTGAGAAACTTTGACAATCTCCTGACTAGAAGTCGGAAATTTGTGATTGATAGCAAAGCCAGAAAGCCAAAGCACAAGTACTCCCCCTTTTCAGGCAAAGGATACCGATGGGGAAACAGGGAGAGTTCTCGCAAGGTAGAGGCAATCTTCTAGAGGGAAGGAAGTACTAACGTCGGAATTTGGGGGCAAAATCAGAGGCAGGTGGTGGAACTGGAGGTTGCCCTGGCATGATTTCCGGTGGCATGACTGGAGGTGCCTCAGGCATTCCATCCGTGGGTGGGGCTGGAGGTTGACCGGGCATGATTTCGGGGGGTATGATTGGAGGCCTTTCAGGCAGGGCATCAGGGGACGGGACTGGAGGTTTCCCAGGTCTTCCTTCCGGTGACGGAACTGGAGGTATATCGTCTTCTATCGAAGAAATCGCTATATTCCGACCATCCACAATTAAAGAAGTCGCCTCTAAGGCTTGTCCGTAACTATTCTTAGTTCCAAATCCTTGTGCTTGGACTCTGACTCCCGGTTTCGCTAGATTACTCAGCTGGGAACCAATACGATCAGGAGAAAACCTGACTTGAGAGCCATCAGTGAGAATAATGCCATTGATTTCACCTTTTTGTCCCACGACCCAGGTTGCAGCAGCGCCTGCTACAGATAAATTGCTGTAGCCCATGTTGGCAGGAGGTATGGGGGGAGAGACAGGAGGCTCGTCTACTACCCTGCGCCCAGTCCTGCTATTAGTAATAAAGTAAGCTGCTACTTCCTGACCCAGTTGGTTACGGGTACCAGGATTGCCCATCACGTTGATGCGATCGCCAATTTTAATACTCTTGACTACACTCTCTCCCATATGAGGAGGAAACTTTACTTGCAAACCATTGCTCAGGATTAAACCCTCAACAAATCCTTGTGGAGTGAGCAGATAATGTTTGACTTCGCCACTAAAGTCATTGTTAGACTGATTGGGCTGAGCAATACCTGCTTCTGGAGGTGGTGGTGGCATTTCTCTTGGAGCAGAGGGCGGCATTTCTCTGGGAGCAGAGGGCGGCATTTCTCTGCGATTAATGGGTGGAGTTTGAGCGCCGACAGGAATTGATTGAGCGACGATCAGACCCGCCACAGAGAATACCAATCCAGCTCTTAAAGCCAGATGATTGAATTGAGTTCGGTAAGGCATAAAACCGTATGCAGTTGTCGAGAATTACTTTATGAAAAATTCAAACAATCTATTTGATATAAAGTTTTAGTGAATAGTTCCCAGACAAAGAGTTTTAAAATTTTAAACAATCTTCTTGCTATATCTTCCTGGGTATTCAGTATCTACAAAAACACCCCATCGCCTTCTGGAGTGGGGTACAGGTGGGTGCTAATACATTTATTTATTAATATTTATTTTTGTCAAGAACCCGACAAAGTGACATCTCCTACACTTACCCGAGAGGGAAGTGTAGGCTTCTGTGGCTCACGCGACAGATTTCCTGGTTTTTTCCTTACGGAATTTCGCCTCTGACCTAGACAGAGTTTCCTCTGCCCCCGGCAGACCGACTGCACAGGCAGTTTTCATTCCCGTTTGTCCAACGGTACTAATGAGGTCTATTCCTCTATTTCTGATTACTTGACCTGAAGCCACATCGCGATCGGTTCGGTATCCACAATGATGGCACTGGTGGATTCTAATGCTCAGGTCTTTTTTGGCTTCACCATTGCACTCAGGACACAGTTGAGATGTGCCACGAGCATCAACTTCAGCGAAGAATTTCCCACGCTTCCAGCAGACATACTTGACGATGGTGCGGAACTGTCCGAAGCCAGCATCTAGCATCTGCTTTCCTAGGAACCCTTTGGCACTGACTCGGTAATCCAAGTCTTCCATGAAAATCATGTCGCCCGCGTCACAAAGGGCATGAGCTTGCTTAAAGTGAAAGTCCTTCCTCGTGTTGTCAATCTGGTGATGAAGTTGTGCCACCTTGAGGCGTTGTTTTTCGGAATTTTTTGACCGCTTCTTTTTCCTTGAGAGCCTACGTTGCAGTAATTTCAACTGGCTTTGTAGGTTCTTAAAGAACTTTGGCGGCTTGACGATGACCCCGTCACTGGTTGCCAAGAACTTTTCCAACCCTACGTCAACGCCAATAGGATGACCGTATGGCATAGGGTCAGGAACACTAACATCACATTGGAGATTGATAGATGCGTACCAGCAATCGGCTTTCCTGATGATTCGCACTTGCTTTACCACAAACCCACTAGGTAGAGGTCGGTGCAAGTTAATGGGAATTGCCCCAATCTTGGGGAGTTTAAGATGCAAATCTGTTACTGGGTTCTCCTTAAATTGGGGAAAGAGTAATGATTTGAACTGACCGTATTTCTTGAATCTAGGTAAACCGAACCCTCTACACTGAAAGTACTTCCAACCGATATGTAATTGCTTAATAGTCTGCTGTAGGACTTGAGAAGGAACTAAACTCAATCGAGGAAATTCCTTTTTAGCTTTGGGCAGATTATTAAGCTGATTGATTTCGTTAGGAAAGAGCTTACCCGTTGAGATGATGTACTCTTTTTCGAGAGAGCATCTATCAATCAGGCACTTTCTACTATCACACCAATCTTTAATTTCTCGCCGGGCATAGTTGTAAGCACCACGACAAATATCCATCCACTCAACCAGGGTTTCCTGTTGAGCGATATCTGGATAGATTCGGTAGCGATAGTTGAGTGTCAGCATGACTCATGAAGAGCGAATCATTTAATTCTACGTTGCTTACAGCATTGAATCCCATTACTCAATGTTAACCAGGGGGAGTCCATGTATCCCACACCTCCCTATCGGGTAGGATGTGGGTCTTATCGCTCCCCCAGACCCCCACAAAAGATAAATCTCCAGTATGGAGGTTGACGACATAAGCATTTTTGCTTATGGGGTTGGATAACAGGCTAATTAAATTGCTGAGCATAGAACCGAGCATAACGACCGCCTTTGTCTAGCAGTTCCTCGTGAGTTCCTGATTCAACAATTTGTCCCTGTTCTACAACGAGAATGCGATCGGCACTACGAACGGTTGCCAGTCGGTGCGCGATGATAAAAACGGTGCGGTCTTTCATAATCCGCTCCAATGCTTCTTGCACCAAAGCTTCCGATTCAGAATCCAGGGCAGAGGTGGCTTCATCGAGGATGAGGATGCTGGGGTTGAGGAGGACAGCACGCGCGATCGCAAGTCGTTGTCTTTGCCCTCCTGATAGGTTAACACCCCGCTCTCCGATCCAAGTGTGATAGCCCTGAGAAAACTGGGTGATGAACTGATGGGCATTGGCAATTTCTGCGGCTGCCTGAACATCTTTGAGGTCAAATTCTTTCTGACCGAAAGCAATATTTTGTGCGATCGTGCCGGAAAATAGAGTGGTTTCCTGAGGTACAATACCAATCTGCCGCCGCAGACTCGGCAGAGTGACATCTCGAATATCAACGCCGTCAATTAAAATTTGACCGGTTTGAGGGTCATAAAAACGGGGAATAAGATTAACTAACGTAGTTTTCCCCGCACCCGACGGACCAACCAGAGCAATCATCTCTCCGGGGAGTACCAAAAAACTCAGGTTTTGCAGTACGGGTTCGTCAGAATTGTAGGCAAAAGACACCTGGCTATATTCCACTTTGCCTGTGACTGGCGGTAGGACAGTTGCACCCGGTTTTTCCACCACCGTCGGCTGAATTGCCATCAATTCAAATATGCGATCGACCGATGCCTCGCCTTGCCGAAAATCGTTATAGTTGCTCGTAATATGAGCAATGGGGTCAATGAGGAGCAATGCCGCTGCAACAAAGGTGGCAAATTCTGTCCCCGTCAAATTCCCGATAGAAATTTGCCAGCCACCCAGGAAAAATAGCAGTAGTACGCTCATGGCATAGAGAAATCCCACCACTGGGTTCTGAATAGCCTTAAGCCGTTCCGCTGCATACTTGGCTTGACGGTTGTGTTCCGCTTCAACAGCAAAGCGTTCTATTTCATAATCCTCAGCGGCAAACGCTTGCACCAGACGAATTCCACTGAAGACTTCCGTGAGCAACGCGGATAAGTTGGAGGTGCGATTTTGACTGCGGCGGGAAAACTTGAGCATTTGTTCGCCAAACCAGCCAATTAAAATCCCCATCAGTGGAGCAACGATAAAGGTAGCCAGTGTCAGCAGCCAATTGAGATAAATCATGTAGCCCAAAATCACGATTAGCTGCAACACACAGGGGGTAAAGTCATGGAAAATTTTATTGACTACTTCCCCGATGCGATCGATGTCTTCAGTGAGACGATACGATAAGTCGCCAGTTTGAGCAGTTTCAAAATAGCCGAGGTTGAGGCGTTGAAGGTGAGCGTAAACTCGCTTGCGTAAGTCTAAGGCAACAAAGAGGGCTGCTTTCGCCATCAGCGAGTCTTGACCATACATCAGGATTTTCTGGACGAGAAAAACCAGGACAAGGACTCCAGCTAATCGGGCAAGCCCCACCATGTTACCCTGTCCAATTAAATTGACAAGTTTACCGGCCAGTGACGCTTGTATCGGCCAGAACACCGTAACTCCCAACGTGCAGGCAAACGCTTGAGCGATGGTTTTCCAATGAGGGTGGATATAGGGCAACAGATGCCAGTAATTAGAGCGTGTCTTCAATCTACGAGTCCAGAAAAATCGTTATTTTGATTTAGGCTACCAGCTTTCTTCCTGTTCACACAGACCTTTGTGTGACACTAGAGGTTTCCGTGCTTTTAATGCGAAATCTTACCGGAACAAATTCTCGATAGTTATCTGAGAAGAAATTGGCTGGGTTGGCGGCAGAACTATGGGATTTCCTGAAGAAAGTACGCTCTTAGCCTCATCAACTTTTGTCCTCAATCCAAAAGCCCTCTCACCGTGCCCTTAGTGCGAGAGATAATAGAACAGTAATTTGACGAGTTTTTGTTACTTAGTTTTATTATTGCTTAATAGGTAAAAATAACTAATAAAACTGAAAAGTTTCTATAAATTGCTTTGTGAGGTCTTCACCCTAGTCAAATGAATTAATTTTACTTAACGTAATGCTGATGCTTACTCAAGAAAAATCTTATAAAATAAAAAAATAACCCGATAAAAATTTGCCTCTACACTCAAAAAGCATTCGCAGATACATTAAGTTAGTTAATTTAAAATCTGCCAGGAAGCACTATAACGTTTCTTCAGAACATCCCTGAAAACACCAAGAATTGTAGTCCTATCCAAAGATAGCAATCCCTTTCTTCCCTAGGTAAAATCTAATTCACTCTCTAAAATTCCCATCAATGGCTTGAGGGAAAACGCTCTCGTAGCTGATGCCATGCAATCTTCTAATCACCAACAATCGGCGGCGGCGATCGCTGCCCACTTAACATTTCTTGAGAAGATAAAAATTCAGAGTTCCAAGTGCAATAATCTTGTGCAATCACTCCTTCAGGAGGCTTAATCTATGCAGATATTAGACGTTCCTAAAATTCCCCAACCTCCAACATTTACCTCGATTGAAGAGGAACGCCTCGACCGCAAACAACGCTTAGCCGCAGCACTCCGTCTTTTTGCACGCTTCGGGTTTGATGAAGGAATTGCCGGTCACATTACGGCCCGCGACCCCGAACACCTCGATCGCTTTTGGGTCAATCCCTTTGGAATGCACTTCAGTCTCATCCGAGTCAGCGATTTGATTCTCGTTAATGAGAAAGGTGAGGTGGTGGAAGGCAACAAACCGGTCAACGAAGCTGCGTTTGCCATCCACTCTCGAATTCATGCTGCCCGTCCTGATGTGGTTGCAGCCGCGCACTCCCATTCCACCTATGGCAAAAGCTGGTCAAGTTTAGGTCGTCTCCTTGACCCTCTTACCCAAGATGCCTGTAGCTTCTATGAAGACCACGGTCTGTTTGATGATTATACGGGAGTGGTTCTCAAACTTGAGGAAGGCGATCGCATTGCCGCCGCCTTAGGTGATAACAAAGCTGTGATTTTACGCAACCACGGACTGCTGACGGTGGGCCATAGCGTCGATGAAGCGGCTTGGTGGTTTATCACAATGGATCGCTCTTGTCAGGCGCAACTCATGGCAGAGGCAGCAGGTAAACCTATCCCTATTGACCCCGCGCAGGCTCGTTTAACCCACCGCCAAGTAGGGTCACACCATATGGGTTGGTTTAGTTTCCAACCCCTCTATGACATGATCGTGCGCCAACAACCTGACCTATTCGATTAACGAATTCGTCCCCGGAACAGGATGGAATTTGTGTTCATTGTTCATAGTTCATAGTTCATAGTTCAGTTCTGATTGGGGAGTAGGGTGGGCATTGCCCACCCAAACAGAAGTCATTTTGGGATGATTTCTAAGTGCTAGGTCAGTGTTTTTCGCAGGGTGCATGAGAAGTAAACTTCTTGCAACTGAGCAATTCCCACCAAGCATTTATAAAGAAATCTCATGAGAAAAACATGGGAGTAGACCAATGAAGAAATCACAACTAGCAACAAAATCATTGAATAATCCTTTGGACTCCACCTTAGAGTCCCCATTCTGGGAAAAGAATGGCTTACTGGAATTTAAGGAAGATTGTACTAAGCCTGAATTTTTTGCCAACTGGTCTTTTATTACAACTCTGTATGGTGAGCAAGTACAGGTAGATCATTGTGTACTGACATTTCCTGACTTACCAACTCTCAAAAATTATATCGAAGCTTTGCGTCCATACAGTGTCCAAGTTGTGGAAAGGCTGGGACTCTTTCCGATGGAGTTTTGTCCGAGTACCTACGCCATTACCAACGATTTGTGGTTCTATTTATTGACAATGTTGATGCCATCAGGTGGACTCGTGGTTTTAGTCGCACCTCACATTACTGGCGATCAACTAGACCGCTTTCTGCAAGCTAGAGGCAAACGTGGCGTTCACCATGTTGCCCTTCGCGTTGATAATATCTATGATGCAGCTTTGCATTGGCATAAAAAAGGATTTCAACCTTTATCTGATAAACCTCTAGATAGTGACTTGCTATGTCAGTGGTTTGTGCGAAATTCGGTAGGACAAATTATCGAATTAATTCAGCGTCGTCCTGAAAACAATGCAACATTTTACTGTCAAAACATAGGAGGGTTGCGACGTTCGGAAATACCTCAATAAAAGGCCTGTTAAATCAATAGTTGAACCCTTCTTTCCCTCCTATTTGGAGGAAAAACAATGTGTAATTTTTATGTAGAGAAGTCAGATTATATCAGAATTTGTCAAAATTGCTTTACTCTTGAGCAGATGTCACACAAGCTGCTAATGTATTCTTTGTTCTGAAAGTGACGTTAACAGCTAAATAAGAAACACCCAAAATTTTCGCGTCCCCCAAAAGCTGCTAGCACCAGCTTCTAAGCGGCTTAGTACCAAGCTAAAACAGCCAATCTGGAGTGTCGAAACTAGGGTGAGGCTCTAGCCACCTCAGCTCTTTATGGCAACAAAGGCGCGGTAGCAGAGCTTTTGGGTTGCTGCATGTCCGAAAAACAACGATTCATCTACTATGTCCCAGAATTTGATTACGGCTGGGGTCATTGACCCTGTCAAATTGCCATTAGACCAATTACAGATTGAAGTCGCCAGTGTACTGAATATTCCCCCCCAGCAAATAGAGCGCTTGGAGTATTGGCCTCATCAAATCTGGGTGAAAATCGTTGATAGTCGTGCCAAGTTAGTGAGCTATCGCTGTTTACCTTTATGGATTGAAGCGGGATTATCTGCGATCACACGTTCTGGCGATCGCTTCAGTCTCGATCGCTTGGGAGAAGTTTTCCGCATCGAAACTCAGCAGTATGAAGATCACTACGAACCAAAAGCCGTGCAGCAGTGGCGCAACGCTTGGGCAAAACAAGCCCAATGTATCCGAGAAGCAGAAGCCCGTCGCGCTGCCGAAGAGGAACGCCTTCGGCCGATTCGCGCTCATCAGCAAGCCGGCAAAGAGTGGCAAGAAGGTTGGCGGCAAGTATTGCGCTATTGCCGAGATTGCCAATCCTTGGAGCTTTTAGCGCCGGAGATGAAAAAGCAAAGTGAGGAATTTGCTGATTTGCCAGAGGTGATTGGAGCGATTACCTTAATGTGGTATCAGCGCTGGCAGGAGTTGAATCAGGCGAGTGCTTAAGAGTACCTCACGAGTGCGATTGCTCCTGTTATAGATGAAAGAAACATACAAGGGTTTGTAGGGGAGAAGCATTTGGACGACTTGCTTGGGTTAAAAGACCAAAAGTTCAGTATCCAAATGCTTCGCCCAACCTCAACTTCTCTAGGGTGGGTATTGCCCACCTGAATACTACGCATCATACTAAACGAGTTAAAAATTGGTGAAGATGCGATCGCTAATAAATAGATGAGAACTTTGGACTAATAAACTGCGTAAAATCAGCATCTCCAACTTGATTGGTATTAATAGCCAGTTTATCAGGACATTTTGGGTTTGATAAAAAACCACTAATTGTTTGAGCAATAGCCATTGACGCTAGAAAAGGAACGCCATTACCAATCGTTTTAAACAGATTGGTCAGTGACATAGTTTCAGGAAAAATAAACTCTTTCGGTAACGATTGTATAGCTAAAGCTTCAGCCGCTGAGATGCGACGCACTTTATAGGGATGTAAGTGAACTTCATTATTTCCATAGCAAGCCGTAGGAGAGTAACGCCATCTGTGAAGCCGCTTGTAAGACTTTTTGGAATCATCACCCTCTTCAACAGAAGTAAATCTTTTAAGACCTGTTCTAGGTTTAAAATAATGCTGAGCATTAGGATGATTTAGTACGTCATTTTTTCTGAACCAGTATTCAACAGTTAGTTCTTGAGGAATATGATCAGGACAGGGGAAGTGAGAATCTTCCTCAAAGGGAGCCGTGGAAGGCCAATGCAACGAGAAAATTTCAGGCTTGGGATATAAAACGTGCTTCTTCCAAGGAAAAATTCCTTCAGGAAGTACGTTATCATGCTTGCTCAGTTTTATGCCTAAATCCTGAATTACAGTTTTACGGAAACCGACAAGAATAATTCTATCTCTGTCCTGGGGAACGCCGTACTCTATAGCATTGATCAGACGTTCGACTAAAATGTAACCCGATTGCTGAAGTTTATATTTAAGATTTTCAAAGAAATTACGGTGCTTCTTCGTCCTCCATAATCCCTTGACATTCTCAAATACAAAGAAATCGGGTTGTTGTTGGCATATTAATTCAATATAAGACGCTGAAAGCTTACCATTCTCTCCTTCACTACCTCGGTTTTTCCCGCCAACGGAGAAGTCGGGACAGGGAGGGCCACCGATAAATCCGATAATATCGGTATTTTTGCGGGCATCCTGCATTAAATTTCGCAGATATAAGGCTGATTCTCCTTGAGTCAGTTGAGTAATATCTGCCTCTTCTCCTTGATGGTATCCATATTCAGGTAAAGGCAAGTTAAGGCTTTGTCTAGAGTAACGATAGGCTTCTATAAAGGGAGAAAAAATATCGCTGGCATAAGCGATATCAAAATTACTCAACTCAAAACCCAGATCGAGAAATCCCGATCCCGAAAAAAACGAGAAAATTTTTAGGGTATTCCTCATTCATTCAATGTGTTTAAAACAACAGAGAATCATTTTACCCTTTGGGCATAGCTTCGCTTACCGCTTTGGCACAAAGGAAGAACTTGAGCAGTTGCCGATGAGTCGCAATGAGCAAATCAAGGTGCGGCTGACTCAAACGAATCCCAAGATACAAATAGACGAGATGGGAATGCTGGAATGGAAAATCGATCTACCCCCCCAGCATAAGCAGGAGATATACTACCAGTTTGTTGTAGAACACTCTCCTGAGTTAACTGTAGTGGGTTTGAATATTTAGGTTATTAAGGCGATTGCGAAAGCAAGAGAAGCTGCTGCAATTGCGAAGGCTATTGAACCTAGAGCTGAGTTGTCATCCTATCTTCTTTTGCTCTCCTGAATTAATGGGGATTGCTGAGACTATAATCCCCTGAAGCAGAGTGCTAAAGGCTTTATTATCGGAGAGGAAAGTATAGCTGAGAGCTTGAGTCGTACTCCCAGGCTCGCCCTTCTGGATCGCGATCTCTAGTATAGTCAGCGAACACCACTGGGTAGTCTCGGATTCTTTCTAACTGCCCTATATCATCACAATTGAGGCGTTGGGCTAACTGAACTAGAGTCATCCCTTCATTGGGAGAGGTGACTGAAGGCGATGATTTGACTTGAAGATTACTAACGCTTTCCAGGTTGAAGCTACCCGTGCGATAGGTACCCAAGTAGTCTGTCAAGATTACATCTATAGCTTTCGATTCGGTTAGAGCATTTTGCTCCATGAATTGTCTGAGTTTTGCATAAGTTTCTGAGCTGATGTAGCTTTCTATACGGAAATTGTTAGCTGTCATAGTTTCACTTCACAAAAAAAGAGCTAACGCACTGTTCTCATTAAAAGGCTTCGTTCAGCGCAGAATCGTCAGCCCTTTGGAGGAAAGGGTATCTATCCGTTAGTTGATTGCCTTACTCGCTATTAAGTTCGCCACTGATTCAGCCAACGCACTTGTCCAATCCACTCCTCTGCTTGTGTTTCTGATAGTACGCGATCAAGAGCAGCTATCAGACTCGATAGCGTCCAGCTACTTTGGGCTGCTAAGATAATGCCGCTATGTTGAGGATAGCGCTCAGCCAAAACGATAAAATCACGGATGTTAAAGGTAAAAATACACCGCCCTTGGGTTGTTGCTCCTGATAGTTGGGCTTCATCACTAGCATCCAAAGGCATCCAATCATTGGGTGTGCGCGTCACATCATAGCTGCGAGAAACCAAGGTGGTATGCAAAGCTTTAATTGATGTGTCGGCATCTAGGTGCAGCCGTAGTTCAGACATTAGCTGCTTCCAAGGCTTGTTCTGCGGCGATCGCATCGTCTATTTGCGAACGGTGAGAATTGTAGAATGCTAGAGCATCATTCACCTGAACTTCGCTCAAGTCGTACTCATCAGCAATTTGTTGCTCAGATAAACCCCACTTTTGGGCAGCAATTACCACTGTTTGCACGCGCAGGTTAGTCCGGCGCAGAGTTGGCACCAACTGACCACTAGCGCCGCGACGGTAGATAATATGAGGAAACGCTGAATTGTCGAGTTGCTGACTGAGGGAATTTACCTTCTCAGCTACAGCCTTCAAAATGAACTCTTCAAGTGAAATGCCTTGCTCGGAAGCTAATTGTTCGGCTTCTTGTTTCAACTCATTAGGTAAGTTCAAGGAGTAGGATGTCATGGATTGGTTGTCAAATATATTTCTAGGCACATCCTATCAGTTGGGCGAAGAAGCGATGCTCCTACAGAGCCGCTTCGCTAACGCAAAAGCAAGAGAGGCCGCAACAATTGCGAATGCTGTCGAACCCAGAGCTGAGTCGGCATACTATGACCAGAGTAGCGATAGCGAAGCGCTGCTGCGGAGCGCAGATCGCATTATCATCAATTTGAAGAGTGGGGCGACGTTCAGTTTTCCATCAGCCTTAGCGCAAGGTTTAGCAGGCGCTTCCCCAGAGGATTTAGCTGAGGTTGAGGTTACTCCATCCGGTGATGGGTTGCATTGGGAAAAGCTGGATGCAGATTTTAGTGTTCCTGCTCTCTTGGCTGGTGTGTTCGGAACTGCGGCTTGGATGGCTCAACTTAAGATGAAGGCTAGTTAGGGTGCGATCGCATTCTGTCAGGCAAGCAATACAAGAAGGTGGGATTCCTCATCTGTGTCGGCGCTTGTCGCATTTTTGGTTGCTGTTGTGGGAATTACTGAGATTTTCATATTTCCCACATCCTTCATTTTCAGTGTTTATTCTGATGACCGATTTCTATATTTACCTTTATGTTTTTGATATTGCTGAGTTAGATTCTAGTCGGCAACGAGAATCCTAAATCAGGAAACATCCTCGCATCAGACTAACTAAAAGGAGTATTTCATGATTCCAATCATTCTGGGTGCTGTTGCTATAGGCAGTGCCGCTTTCGGAGCATTCGCGGGCGCTTCTGGCGTTGCTAATATGAATGAAGCAAAGGAAATTGGTGAACGCGCCCAAAAAAGTCACGAGCGTGCTGTTAGTCAGTTAAAAGCAGAATGGGAAGCCACTAATAAGCTGGCAGAAGAGTATGGTCAACTCCAACTTGATGTGATGATGCGTACAATTGGGCGATTCATTGCCTTCATTGAGCGTATTGGACAGCGGAATAAAAAAAGCGAAAAGGAAATTCTAGAGGGGCTGGAGGGAATTTCAGTTCAGCAGATCAAGGAGTACAGAGCTGCGGTAATCGAAGCTCAACAGTTTTTTACAGGTGGTGCTAAGGCTATTGGGGCAGCAGCCGCAGGGTACGGCGGTGCAATGGGTCTTGCTACTTCTGTGGGGGTAGCAAGTACCGGAACACTGATCGGTAGTCTCAGTGGTGCTGCTGCCTGGAATGCAACTCTAGCATGGTTGGGCGGTGGCTCACTGGCTGCGGGTGGGGGCGGCATGGCTCTTGGTTCTCTTGTATTAGGTGGTATCACAGTTGGGCCTGCTGTGCTGATTGGTGGCTTTGTGCTTGCTGGGGAGGGAGAGAAAGCATTGACAAAGGCGCGGGAGTACGAAGCTCAAGTTAACGCAGCAATTGCTAACATTGAAGCAGCAAAAGACTTTATGCAACAAGTGAAACGACGGATTACTGAGTTGAAGGATTTGGTTGAATTTCTTAATGATCGTGCTGTACTGGATCTCAATGAACTTGAATCTCAGCCATCCTTCGACAAAAACAGGGATGCCAGCCAGTTTCAACAGGTAGCACTTTTAGTAAAGGCACTTGCAGAAATTATGAAAACTCCTGTTTTAGATAGCGAAGGACAGTTGAATCCTGCTACTGCAAGTATCCGGGCGAAATACCGCACTCTTGGAGACAAATAGGAATGCCAGCCCGGAAAATCGCTGTGTCACTAAACGAGATAATGAATCCGGCTGAATGCCTACAGCAAATCGTGTCAGCGTACACCGAGTACAAGATAATTGCCGAGCAGGAACAGACTAAGCGACGAGAAATTGAAGCTTGGGAAAAGGCAACAATCGCCAAGATTAATGCCCAGCGAGATTTGCTAATGGCGTACCTCAATCGCTCCTTTGATGAACGTGCAGAAAACTTTCGCTGTCTATTTAGTGTCGTTGATCGGGCAATTGCAGCAAATAATAACGACCAACTAGCATTAGCTTTGCATTCAATCACAGAACTAGCAAAATCCAGTCCGTTCAAAGAACTAGCTAACTTAGCTTCTGTCCGAGCAGCACTCGACGATCCAGATCATGAATGGGAGTTTTGAATTGTAAGTGAATTAAAAGGCAACGTTGAGTTGAAAATATCCAGCAAATATAGGAGCGATCGCTATTGAGCACCAGCAAGGTCAAGTAGCGATCGCGTCTACTCACCAACACTCCCATCCGGCATCGTTGCCCCTACCAAATTCGCATCGCTCAAATCAGCTGCCTCAAGATTCGCACCCGTTAAATCTGCATTACTCAAATCAGCACCGCTCAACTTTGCCCCCACCAATTTAGCCCCAACTAACTGAGCATTCCTCAAATCTGCATTCCCCAACTTAGCCCGACTCAAATCGGCACCACTCAACCGCGCTTCCCTCAAAATTGCCCCTACCAGTTTCGCTTTCCGCAAATTGGCATGACTCAAATCAGCATTACTCAAATCTGCAATCACCAACTTCGCCCCATCCAACTGGGCATTTCTCAAATCAGCACCCCTGAGAATCGCCCCAATTAAATTCGCATTCCTCAAATCTGCCCCCGCCAACTGCGCCCCTGTCAAGTCTGCATTCTGAAAATTCCTCCCCCCAGTGTCATAGCGCTTCAACAATTCACTGACATCTGTCGCACTAATCTCTCGCTGCGGCGGACGCTGGAAAGTAAAGGTGAACGTGTCCCCACTCCGCATCACTCGCCACATCTCCTCATACATCGGATAGGAACCCAACCCACTCAACTTCACCCAACCCTTTGCTCTAGTTAACGCCACAAATAGCTGATTTCGCAGTTGAAGATTGCTCTCATCCTTCGCTACATTGTCCAACCCCACCACATACACCATATCCGCCTCATTTCCCTTAGCGCGGTGGATGCGAGATATCGTAACGCCACCCTCACACCAAAACTTGTTAGGGTCGCGGTTTTCTTTGTCGGGTATTAGAATGTTGCAATCCGGAGTACTGGGAATGTAGATATCAATGCCTTGGGATATCAAAAATTCTGCAACTGCTGTTTCTAGTTTCATCGCCTCGAAACCGGAACCTAAAACAATCACCAAAATCTCGCGACTGGGTTTGAGTCCATCATGGCGGAGATTGTAGAGGATGTTCTGTGCCAGGGCAGTCAGTTCTTCTTGGCGCGATCGATACGCCACAAACTCCAACACCGACCCTTCCCAAAGTTCAGGGACAAGATTGGGAGAATTTTCTTTTGGGCGTTGTAGAGTAATTTGCTGACCCGGAATAAAACGCCCCGTTACCTCATACCCGATCGCACGCCAATCTTCCGCACGAGTAATCCCCGTCAGCATCCCCCCATAACGCAGCAATCCCATACCAATCGCATGCGCGGCAGTGAGAATCGGGCCGGGAGTACGGTAGCAACGATGCATGATTTCACTCTTTCTAATCCCGCCGCTATACTGCCCCGTCACCAAATGCCCCAACTCTTCCCCAAACAACTCACTGGCATTGGGGATATTCAAGCTTTCCAAACTTTGGGCTTCGTCGTACCCCCAGATTAAGCGTCGCTGTTCGGGTTGAGCAGGGTCAACGGGTCGCAAGGCTTGATACGCCATCCAGTAAAACGGCTGCTTGCCCTCAAACTTTAACGGATTATCCACAATTAGGTCTTGCCCTTCATCAATTAAGATGGCATCATAGAGAGTAGGGACGACCGTATGCTGGAGAAGGTTTGTGCATACTTCAGCTAGCGCTTCATTGGGTCGCTT
>JBFLZA010000021.1:0-28363 GCA_040756535.1 Cyanobacteriota bacterium | reverse complement strand
CCAGAGGCTTTGCTCCGAAACTTTCCTTAAACGCTCTTACCCCTTGCAACCCAGCACTAGGATTAAAGTCGAACCAAGAATAGCCTTGTTCGCAGCAGTTTTGAATAATTTCATACATGAGTAAGTTGACAGGTCGCAATTGAAAGTAAGCTTCTAAAGAAGCACCCTGCCAGTAAACTACATGTTTTTTTGAATAAAAGCAGAGAGCTCCGCTAACAATTTTATTGTCATACTGAGCAACCCAAAGTTTAATGTGGGGGGAATTTCGTTGAAAAATTTCCTGAAATACTTCCCAGGGATAACCGAGAGAGTTGTCTTTCCCCCATCGCTGTAAAGATTCCTGGTAAACCTGATAATACTCCTGCCACTCTTCTAGGGTTGATGCTGTTGTAATAGACACCCCTTCTTTAGCTGCTTTACGGGCTTTGCGGGCAATAGCACTCTGTTTTTTGTAAATCGACTCAAACCCTCCTTCTAAGTTAATGGCGTGAGTTTCATCTTCTGAAGTAACTTGAACGCCAGCCTTGAAGACGAGTTCATCATAAGGATTGAATCGCCAGAGTAAGTTCCCTCCCAGTTTTTTGGTCAAAACATTACCCAATATAACAGCATGATCAACAGTCAGTTCATCTCTAGAAATCCACCCTCCAAAGGTTTCTTCATGGCAGGAAGCATATCTCTTTATTAATCCTTTATATTCAATCAGTAATGACAGAGGCAATAAAGCTGTTTTGCCATCTGAGAAAGAAATTAATTTGGGTTGCGGAAGACTTTTGCCCTGAGTGCAACCCTGCCATATTTCAGCCCATTCCCTTGAGTGGAAATAAGTTGAATACGCGCATTCTTTATAAATTTTGTCCCATTCATCTGAACTGGCTATACGAATGTTTTTAATGGATAAATTCATAGTATTTTCTCAATTAGTGCCAATAGTTGTAGTTTTAACTTTCTCTGGTTAAAGAGCTTGGAGTGAATTGAAAAGTGTAGCAACCTGAGGAGATATTCATTGCTCACGAGATTATAGTATCAATCACAGCTTTCACATCCTCATCAGGAAACTTCGCAAAACTTGCAGCTCACAGATAGATAGATGTCCCATCCCTATTTCATGAGGATTGCTCGATAGGTTACCGAGCTATTTTTTCTCTAGCGTCTTAAGGACGCTACACCTGCTTTTAGATTAGGTTGATGGATGTAGAAGGCTTTTGAGTATGTCCCTAGCCAATAGCTTTTAATGGGGTGAAGCCGCAAACTTTCCTGATTTCTCAGAAGCGGATTAAATGCCCATGATGTTGCTTACCCGGCTTTAAGTAAATTGGCTGTCTAGTTACTACCTACTAAGATTGATTGGATCTTTCAAGTTAAGATAAAGATAAGGAGAATTTATCTGAATGCAGTAAGTAAACAGTCATAGTTTGAATGAAAAAGCTTAGCAGCATAGACAGTTGAAAAAGCTGTAAACGTTACATGACTAAGGTTTTAGCGCCGGATAGCCTAAAAAATAAAAGGTCTAGTTTCAGAGGCTGAATGTTGTGTTAACTAATCAGCCGCCACACTGGATCTTTTCCCTGATGCTGTAAGCTTGAGGCGTCTCAAGAATATCCAGATTGTACACAAAGTTTTGGTAGACTGCCAAGGGTGATACAGATGTACAAGCAATTTTATGAATGCTTCATCTGTTGATTGTTCGTTTCCCAAAAATCGTAGCTGCTTCGATCCCCAAGAAATAAGTGCATCTGTAGCACTAGTGTTAGAAGATAGTAAGACTCCTTACTCCTTGACTTTTGATTTTCTAGTTTCTATCTCATCCCCAGTCCATAGCTCCTAGTCTCTTTCATCATGACTACACCCTCTATTCAGTGGTATCCCGGTCATATCGCCAAAGCCGAACGGGAACTTAAAGAACAGCTCAAGCGAGTTGATGTTGTCCTAGAGGTGCGGGATGCTCGGATTCCCCTCTCAACTTATCATCCCCAAATTTCTCAGTGGGTGGGGGGTAAAGCCAAAGTCTTAGTGATTAACCGGATGGATATGATTACTCCAGCGATGCGACAACTATGGACATCCTGGTTTCAAAAGCAGGGGGAGACGCCTTACTTCACGAATGCCCAACAGGGCCAAGGTGTTCGGGAAGTAGCACAGGCCGCTCAGGCTGCTGGAGTACAAATGAATCAGCGTCGGCGCGATCGCGGAATGCAACCCCGTCCAGTTCGTGCGGTAGTGATTGGGTTTCCTAATGTAGGTAAATCAGCCTTAATCAACCGATTGATAGGGCGTCGCGTCGTCGAGAGTGCCCGTCGCGCTGGGGTAACACGCCAGTTGCGTTGGGTACGCATTTCTGACCAAATTGAACTGTTAGATGCGCCCGGTGTCATTCCAGCGAATTTAAAAAATCAAGACAAAGCCCTAAAGTTAGCTATCTGTGATGACATTGGTGAAGCCTCTTACGACAACCAGAAGGTAGCGGCTGTGTTGGTTGAACTTCTCAAAGAGTTAGAGGATGAAGCTCACAAGGGCCTGTTTCCCCCATCTCCCCTCAAGACACGCTATGAACTCGATCCGATCGCCTTTAGTGGTGAAGACTACTTAGTGGCGTTAGCAGAGTATCGACATCAAGGAAACGTAGAGCGGACAGCACGACAATTATTAAATGATTTTCGCAAGGGGCTCTTAGGGACAATTCCTCTAGAACTGCCTCCAAATTTCTAGATTTCGTGACATCCTGCCTATTGTAGATTTTTATTAAGCAACGTGGGGGGTAAAACCCCTCACCAGACTAAACTAATGCTTAGTAGATGCACCCTGATCAAGCGCCCTTTGGGCGTTTTTTTTTTGAGAAAAAAGAGCCTACTCCTTAACCTTGGTCAGCTAATTCCGCAAATTAGCGTAAAGGATTTAAGACATATTGCGGAGGTAATAGCTTTTCCGAAAAGAAGAGAATAGGTGACAAGCACCGAAACAACTATCGGGACTTACGCACGAAATCTACAGGTAGTGAGATCTCTTGAAGGTTTAAGATCTACAAGTAGTGTATCGGTAGCTGGCTGGCGTAAGTCCTGTTTCCCTGAACAAGTCTAATGATTTTGCTTACTAAAATCAAAATTCGGATGTTGAATTTATAGCTTCTGTTGCTACTCCACCAGCACAGATGACAAATCAAGCGATAAGAGAAGCTACCTTTCTAGTGCAACGCGGCAAAAGTGTTCCACTACTTCAATAGGATTAAAGTAAAAGCTTGCTCCCGGAGCCCCTCCGCTGCCAACGGGTGGGTTATTTCTGCCATACTGCACTAGCTGACTTGGGATTCATGGGCCGCTTTCGGCGGGAAACAGGGACACGGGCTAAGTTACATTTTATTAACATCTGGCTGGCGCGTTTTGGGCTAATGTGGATTAGACTAAGTGGTAGCCAAAAGCGTCCAAAGGTACGGTATCATCAACATTCCCCAACAAGAGGGAGTTAAAGTCACAGGCGATCGCTACACTATATATTAAATACGTCTTAAGGAGTCCAATCGTGAAAACCGTGCTTTCACGGATGTTTTTCGCAGTTAAATTTGCGACAATAAATTGATCCCATCACCTTTATATCTTATAAGGGTTGGGGTCACCAGTCCTGAGAGTTTAACCCAAAAACAACATTCGACTGGCTCACGGCAAAATTTCTCTGTTATAGAGTCATATGCTGTTGAAAAAGGAATGCAGCCGAAAATCAATGCATATTATGGGGTGTTTGTAAAGAACAACTTCGGACTCAACCCCCTCACCTCACCTCTCTGGGCAAGCTCTATTGGTATCCTCCAGAGTAGGATCATCAAGGCTGCGCTTGGCGGTGATTCGCCTCAGGCTACAAGGGTTAGACCTCTTGTTTTTGAACACTTTACAAACACACTCTTAGAAAATGGCCAGTAAGATAGCGACTTTTAGACTTCCAGAGAACCTTATTCAGGAGATTCGGTCTCGGGCTGAGGCAACAGGTCGTGATCGAACCGCAGTGGTAATAGAGGCTCTCAAGCAGGCCTTTGGAATGCCTGCGAGTGAATCACGCCCAGCAACTGTAGAAGAACTGCAACAACAGATCAACGAGTTAGAAAAGAAGCTCGGAACACTGACCCAGCAGCTCAACAAATTTACCCAAAAAACGGTTGCAGTAAGTCAAGCCAATTCGATTAGCCCAGCCCTAACGATGCCGCAAATGGTTCGCAATGGCGCAACCATAGGAGCATCGACTGCTACAACCGAGCAAACCAATATCCCTGGAGAGAAGACGACACTCATTCCCAACTCTTTTCTACCAGAGAATACGTTCTCTGCACAAATGATGGGCATGGGTGAAGGATGGATCGGTCACAACAATAGAGCAAACAGAACAGAACAAGACCACGGCCTGAGTGAGGGTAAACAGGACGAGGCGGAACTGCAAGAACTAACAGCCAGGATTGAGCAACAAGCCAGGATATTTGACTTGGTGCTCTCAGCATCTCCTGACCCGATTTGCGTTGTAGATCGGGTTGGGCGGTTCACTTATGCAAACCTGGCACTTGCCCAGTTATTTGGATTGCCGCAGCGTCACATCCTAGGGAAGATTTGGCGACAGTTAGACCTTCCACCAGAATTCATGGAGCGGGAGCCAATCGACGCTCAACGAGAAGTGGTGTTTGCCACAAGACGGCCCCTGACCAAAGAAATCAGCTACCTCACTAGCAATGGGGTACGGGATTATGAATGTATTCTCAGCCCGATTATCGGAGACACCAATAATGTTGAAGCTGTAATCTGTACGGCCAGAGATATCACCGAGCGCAATCAAGTCGAAGAGTCGCTCAGGGAATCCGAGTCCAATTACCGTCACTTATTTGAATACGCCAACGACTCCATCTTCATCATTGACTTATCCACAGGTCGCATTTTAGACGCCAACCAGAATGCGGCAAGGCGACTGGGTTACACCCGCAAAGAACTCCTGAAGTTAAAAACTAGGGAGATTGATGCACCGATCCCTGAAAAACGCCACAAGCAGATTAGTCAGCAGTTGCAGGCCACTGGCAGCTTTATCTTCGAGCACGCTTTGCGACGTAAGGACGGGACAGCAATACAGGTTGAAATCAGCAGTCGAATTATCGAGTACTGTGACCAACTCGTTTCTTTGAGTTTCGTTCGCGACATCACGGCACGGAAACAGGCAGAAGAACGGATGCGGTTGTTAGAGTCAGCGGTTGAGAATACTCAAGACGGGATTTTAATTACCGAAGCCAAGCAAATCGACGCGCCTGGGCCAGAACTTCTGTACGTCAACCAAGCCTTTACCCGTATTACAGGCTATGACTTGACAGAAGTGTTGGGTCGGACACCGCGCCTGTTGCAAGGCCCCAAAACCGATCGCTCTCAGTTGGACAAAATTCGGACAGCCTTGCAAGAGCAGAAACCTGTTCAAGTCGAGTTGCTTAACTATCGTAAAGATGGCTCCGAGTTTTGGGTCGAACTGAATATCGTACCCATTACCAATAATGAGGGTCGGGTTACCCATTGGGTCGCACTCCAACGCGAGATTACAGAGCGTAAACAGGCGGAAGCCGCGCTGGTAGCCTCCAAGCAACAAGTGAGCACGATTCTAGAAAGCATTACCGATGGCTTTTTCACAGTGGACGAGCAGTGGCAGTTCACTTATGTTAATCAGAAAGCAGAGCAGATTTTACAGCGCGATCGCACCGAACTCCTCGGTCAAAACCTGTGGGAATTGTTTCCAGCGACAGTGGGGTCAACCTTTAAACGCGAGTTTCAAAAAGCTCTGACTCAACAGGTTGCAGTGGCGTTTGAAGAATTCCACGAACGATTAGGAAAATGGTTTGAGGTACACGCCTTCCCCGCAGCCGATGGTCTTTCTGTTGTCTGCAACGACATTACTCAGCGCAAACAAACCAAGGCGAAAAACTAGTTTTTGAGGAGGGTCATCATTCAATAATTATTAGTCATTAGCCTCAAAAAGGGTTGAAAGTGAGTAGGTTGAACATTCTAACCTTCTAACCTTCAACCCTTTAATTATTAGTAAAAAAACCATATTAAATCCCTGCTTTGATTTCACAATGAGAGAACAACCGCTGTATAGCTCGCTCATGGTAAAAGCAGCCATTCCTAATACTATTTTGGATTTTGGATGCAAGGCTTTTGGATTTGAGATTTGAGATTTTGAATGCCTTGTTAGTAGGTAGTTTTGGAAATTCAAATGTGGCAAGTCTAAACCCAAGTGGTATAAGTGAATCCACTCCCCAAGGAAGGCTGCGAGGAGTAGGGGAAAAAGGGATGGCGGATTGTAGGAATTCTCTTCCTCTCCCCAGTCCCTCATCCCCGTCAACTTTGAATGTACCCATTGATGCCTGCTATTCCCCAGCAATACTGACTGTCTCTGGAGGAGTCAGTTGTTAATCTTCGTCAACTTTGAATGTACCCATTGATGCCTGCTATTCCCCAGCAATATTTACTGTCTCTTGAGGAGTCAGTTGTTAATCTTCGTCAACTTTGAATGTACCCACTGACGCCTGCAATTCCTGAGCAATTCCTACCGTCTCTTGCAGAGAACTGGAAACTTGCCTTGTGGAATCAGACGTGCGTTCCGACACCTTAGCAATCTCTTTCATCAAATTAGTAACAACTTGAGAGGTTTCAGCTTGAGATACGGTTGCAGTGGAAATCGATTGCACCAAAACATCGATCTGGCGAGACACATCCAAAATCTGATGCAAGTTGAGCTTGGCACCTTCAACCAGATTAGTTCCTTCTACCACTTGGCTCGTACCCAGTTCCATCGCTTCGACCACTTCTGCCGTTTCTTTTTGGATGTTGTGAACGATTTCTTCAATTTCTCGCGTCGCTGCTGCTGAGCGAGCTGCGAGTTCCCCAACTTCTTCTGCTACCACGGCAAACCCCTGCCCTTCTTCTCCGGCCCGCGCCGCTTCAATCCCTGCATTGATGGCTAATAGGTTGGTTTGTAAGGCGATTTGGTCAATGAGTGATGCCACCTTGGAAATCTTTTGAGACGATTCACCTAAACGCTTGACTTTTTTCGCGGTTTCGCCTACTGTCTCTCGGAGAGTGAAAATATTCTGTACCGATCGCTCAATCGCTACCCCACCAGCTTCAGCCGTCGTAGAAGCCAAACGGGCGACTTCAGCGGCTTGGCGGGCGTTGTCTGCCACCTGTTCAATCGAGTAGGTCATTTGCTCAACCGATTCTAGAGTGCGGATGATTTCCTCAGCTTGTTTGAGCGATTCCTCCGAAAGTTCACGGATTGCCCCTTCATTTTGCGAGAGTGAAGCGTTGACCTGATTCGCCGCTGTTTTCACGTTGGTAACAATTTCCCGCAGACTTTCAATCACCGCATTGAAGAAGTCAGCTACAGTGCCAATCTCACCCGTCGTCACATCTGCACGCACGGTGAGGTCGCCTCGTGCGGCTCCTTCCACATCACTGAGCAGTTCTAAAAGCTGCTGTTGGAGCCTTTCTTTTTGTTGGCGTTGCTCATCTCCCAGCATTTCGGCTTTTTGGCGTGCTTGCTCGATTTGCGCTAAAACATCCACGCGGTCTAAAGCTAGTCCAACTTGAGTCGCTATCTGCTTAAAGAAGGTAATTTCTGACTCTTGCCATGCTCTTGGCCCCGAACACTGATGAGTTACGAGTAAGCCGTGTAACTTGTTGAACGCCAGAATGGGGGCAACCAAGTTCGCTTTTACCTTAAACGGTTCGAGTTGACCCAGGTAACAACTGGTCAGACCTGCCTCATAGATATTGTCAACGGCTTTGACACGACCTTGCAGATACTTATCAATATATTTCTCGGCAAAACAAGGGTCAGCAATGTTCGCGCCCAAAGATCTCGGCCAGGCCGCACCGACAGATTCAGCAACATTGGTTCCTTGCCATTTCTCGTCAAAGATATAGACAACGACTCGGTCTGTTTTCAGGGTTTCGCGAACACCTGTCATGGAAGCTTGATAAATTTCCTCGACACTGAGGGAGTCTCGGATGCGAGAGCTAATTTCATTGAGGGCTTGAGCCCGCAGAGTTTCCGACTCTTTCTGCTCGAGAAAATGTACACGTTCCAAGCAAAGCCCCAATCGAATCGCTAACTCTTTAAGGAAATTGACTTCAGACTGCTGCCAAACATGGGGAGCGCTACAGTGATGAGCAATCAGCAAGCCAAAAAGTTGACCATCCTTGATAATTGGCGTTACTAAATTTGCCTTGATTTGAAGGCGTTCCATTAATCTCAAGTGTTCGGGGTGAAAACCCGCCTCAAAGACGTTATTGGTAGGAACGACACGCCCTTGTCTGTATTCTTCGATCAAATGTTCTCCCATGCAGGGGTCTTCGATTTTTGCCCCTAAAGATCTAGGCCAAACCGGAACAACAGCCTCAGCAGAAATGTATCCGCGCCAGTCAGGGTGGAAACGATAAACAACGACCCGGTCGGCTTCGAGGATGCGTAGAGCGCCTTGAACTGCCTTTTCAAAAACATCTTCTAAATCTTGCTCTGTACGAGCATTAGAGATAGCAATGTCTCCAAATAATCCTGCCTGTTCGGTTTCAGCGGCTTGTGCCCACAATAGGGTCTCCAGTCGGCTGGCCATCAGGTTAATATTGGCACCCAGTTCAGCGAGCTCGTCTTCACCTTCCATGGCAACACGGGTGTAAAGTTCCCCTTGCCCCAGTTTTTCTACGGCTTCGCTGACAGCGAGGACGGGACGTGTAGCCCGTTTAGCCAGATAAACAGCGAGAGCGCTCACCAGCAAGGCTGTCAACCCAGTTCCTAGGGCGAGAATTAAAAGCAATTGCCGCTGAGGCGCAAAGGCAATGTCTGTCGGCGTCGCCAGGGCGACTTGCCAATCTAGATCGGGAAGACCTTCTAGGTTGCCAAATTCGGTATAAGCAAATAGCTTCTTCTCTTTGTCAATCTGATCATTAATGACCAAACTCGTTGGTTTACCAACGGCTTGCAGCTGCGCCAAGGCGGGAAAAACAGCCTTAGGGTCTTTATTCTCCTTGTTCTTTTCCTTACTTAGAAAAATTTTCCGTGCCGAAGCATCCATCAAATAAAATTCGTCCCCAGCATCACCGAAGTTGCTGATAAACTCTTCTAGAACAGTGACGGGCATACGGGCGCGGATAACGGCAATTGTCTTGCCGGTGGCGCTATCCTTTACGGGGGCAGCGAAGTGAAGGGTCAGTGTTTCAGGATGGTCAGAAACAGCAGGTAGGATGGCTTCACCGATGACAGGTCGATTGGTTTTGAGTACCTCCTGGAAATACTGCCGCGAACGTTGGTTGGGTATGGGGTCTCCTTTGGTTTTGGCAATGACGTTGCCTTGGAGATCAACCACGGAAATCAGGTCGTAGACTTGGTACGCTTCTAGAAAGCGGTCTAGTTGTGCTTGCTTTTCGGCAGGTGGAGTGGTTTGCCTGAGGGTGGCATCTGCCAATATAGGGAGGTTAGACAAGACCTGAATATCCCCATAACGCTCACGGATAAAGCGCTTAATCTTATCCTCCATAGCAATAACGGTGGTGGTTTTGCTTTGGGAAATTTGCTTGGTGATTGATTGGTTAGCCACTTGATAAGCGGTTGCGCCAATCAGTACCACTGGGATAGTGCCAAGTGCGATCGCTAATGCTGTGGCTTTTTGGGTTAAGCGCAAGTTTTGCCACCGGGAAACTCCGGATTTCTGGGGGGGTTTAGGAGAAGTGCCAGAGCGCCGTTGTTGCTGAGATTCAACTGCCTCAATGACAGATTCGGGGGAAACATGGGATGGAAAAGCTTGACTGTTGGTATAACTATTGGGACTATTTTGATGGACTGTTTTTAGGAAATCTTTCCCTAGTCCATTGAACTCCTGTTTATATCCTTTCGGATCTGGATCGAACTGAGTAGCCATTAAGCGGTCTCCTCGAAGTGATAGTAAATGGGTAAAGTTGGGAAAATTTTCATACAAGAGCTTCTGTACCACGCCCAATCGATGAAGGTTAAGGGCGTAGCTCTTTGGGTGAACTACATTGATGAACGCGCGATCGCCTTTTGGGTATGGCTGGTTGAGCCTATCGCCGAAAAATGGCAGTGCGCGATGCTTCGAAGAGTGCGTGATATTGCATTAGCCAGTCTAGGTTGATGTTTTTTCTACGTCTCGTTACCAGCTGCACGGAATCTCTGTCCGTTCAGACAGCGATCGAGAGCCTTTTACTCCAGAAAAGCTGATTTGCGATGCGATCACGAGCAGCATCAATGACCTTAAGATGGCAGAGCGCAACAAGTGATAATTCGAGACCTAGAGTGGAAATAACCTGTGTGGCGAGAGGGAATTGGATATGAGAGGTCTTTATCAACCCTGTCAAACCTTTCACAGTCTGCACGGTCAACCCAAGAAAGACTGAGTCCGAAGTAGATAATCAATCCTCTCGCTTCAGGGAGATTTTCGATTCCTCCAAGACTTGTCTGTTTAGGAGAGAATGCCGTTTACAGCACTCGTCTACAAGCTATACTCGCTGCGGCAACGCCGCCACCCGCAGCAATCAGAGCACCCATTGGACCACCGACGGCCTCGCCAGCTACAGCCATTTCAATGGCAACAGCCAATACGCATTCGTCCAAATCAGCTTCTGAACCCGGTTGAGCATTGGGATGATTGTCTCTCCAAGCCTGAGCTAAAGGAAGTGCTAATTTGACTAATTGATTATTAAGGTCGAATTCTCGCAGTTCTTCGCGAGTTACATAATTGGAATTGCTCGGCTTCAGATTACTAGACTGTTTTTCTTTTTCTGAGTTGAAGAGACCCATAGTGCTATTACCTAAAAAAAACACCACATTCAGGAAGAATGAGATTGAAGCGGAAACGATGGCAACCCTGGTGGTGTCCAACCTACAGGAGATCTGAAGCGAGGGACTATGGTTGCTAGTCCGCTGCTTGTATGCTCTCTTGGGGGTCGAATCTGTAAGACGGACGTATAACGCGTATTACAATAATTTGTATGATAAGGCAATTCCCTGGCTCTTAGCAACCAACTCCCTTGAGTTTTATTGAGTCTTCATAAAAAACTGGCTTGTTCTCGCCAATTTGACTGAGTACATAAATATCGAGTCGGAGAGTTTTGCTGGGTGGAGTTGAAGAACGCCTGAACTTCCGCCTTGAGTTTCAAGTGCTGATGGATGACTATGTATGCTGAGTGAACACGAGAAGCTCAGGACGGATTCTCCGTAGCTGTACTAAACGCGGGTATAAATCTTTACTCGTTCCTTACAAATCAACCTTGATTGCTGAAGAGTGAATGAAGCTAAGGCTGCAATAGGAGACACAGTAGCGAGGAAGCTCTATTGTCAAAGGAATGTAGTGGCATCTGTTCCTGCTGAAGCTATCCTACACTGAGCCTCAGCGGTAGTTCATTATTGCTTCGTTACAGCCTTGCATTAGCTTGCTGCCAACTTTTTAATTTTTTTCAACACCTTATAGATATCAACCTAAAAACCTATCATTTGATAGAAATTTCAATTCGTCAATATCTAATTGAGTTGGTTTCTACATGAAATAATGAATACAGAGGGTCAGAATCAGAAAACAAAATACAACGTGGAAATTCTTGCAGGATTATTCTTTTTGATTTTGATTGTTTGGGGCTGCCTGTCTCAACTTCAGACTCCTCTAACTTGTCAACAAGCCAGAGAAACTTGGCAAAAACAAAAAATTAATCAAGGCACTTCAAATAGCCAGTCTTTAGAGCCTATGATGTTCAATAGAGATACAATTCATCTGTGTTTCTAAACTGTTTGCACCCCGTCATCATCGTCAAAGGATAATTACTCCTCTCCACAACCATTACTGTAAGGGAAAAAATTCAGGCATCAGGAACTTTACTATTACCAGAATTAAGGGGAATCGCAGCATTACAGCCAGCGTAAATCACGCTGATTGTAATGCTTATTCAAACAGGACAGTCACATCCTCGGACTGGCTGAAGTAATTCCAAATCGCAACCGCCAAATCGCTTTCAAATTCAAGCTTCTCAACACCATTACATTTTTCAATGCCGCAGTCCAATGTACTATCTAATGATCCTTCAGGAATCGTCAAGCAGATATTAACGATGGGAATATCTTTATCATCGCCCAATCCACTGTAAGTGCTATATCTAACAGCAGCAATACAGTCAAGATTGATTATTAGATCTGCGAGTCGAATGAACGCCACAATTAATTCCTCGCAAAGATAATTTAGTAATATTTTTGCCAAAAAAAATCCTAACAAGTCAGGCAGTCTACTAAATAAGTGAGGTGAAACTCTTCTATCTTTAGCATCATCTCGAAAGAACTCTAAGAACACTGGTGTAGCAGATCCTCACGCCACAGCACTGGCGTTTGTGGATACAGGTTGGCTCTATTCAGACGATAGACTTGTTGATGGCACCCTAAAGAAGCGATCGCGCCAAGCGCATCGCTGTAAACGGCTATCGTCTGAGTTGCTGGCGTTGCTCCTATAAGGCTGCCAGTAGTGCCGTGCGCGAACACTAGTGGTGTTTAACCCAAAAGAAAGACAAGACCAGTGAAGGGAGTCACTATCCCAACGCTTTTAGTCGAAGAGATAGACAAAATCGTAAGATTCTGTATAACTCGTAATACATCAATTATGCATGATATGCCAATCTGTGGCGAGGAGCAACAACGCTAAGGTGGCTTCATCGAGTCTTTAAGAATTACTGGACGAACCTATCCCTGTCATTAATTCAACAATATTTCTTAACGTCATTAATTCAACAATATTTCTTAACGATATTTACAAATAAAAGTTCTTAAGATGTGTCTTGGCTGATTAGGAGTGAGGATTCACTCATATAGAAATTCACGATTGTATTCCATCCCCACCTAAGCGAGAGCGCAATCAAGCTTCGGATACGCTCCTTTAGTTCTACCGAAGGCTAGAATCTGTTCCCCTTCTCATTAGTAAATGTTTAAGACTAGAGCCTCAAGACAATCAGCAAAAAACGTATTAAAAATTATCCTTGTTTCACCAGAGCGATCGCATTCTCACCGGTCTTGTCTCTTGCTGTTAATAAACCCCTGATTTGTCTCACTAAGCTGACATAAAAAAAATAAAATGGGCTTAGGAAATAGCCCCAGTAAAATGCGAGTTCGCAAGCTGCCACCAAGTCGCTAGAAAACAATCTTGCATCCTGCTTTCCCATACTGTTTGAACGATAGTGAAACAGGTGTATGACAAGCCGACGCAGACTACCCAAAAATGTTTTTACCAGAACTGTTGGTGTTTGCCAAAACGGAGTATGGAGCGCCCGTAGACAACAACTGTTCAAACCTACACCCAACGAGAGACGGATTAAATAATTTTTCTCCAACCGCCATTGAGGGATTTGATGGTAAGTTTCCATCGTGGGATTGTACCAAATTTCCCAACCTGCTTTATGCAGGTGCAGCAGTGGCTCTAAATCTTCACCACCCACTAACGAATTGCCTATCCTACCTTTCAAAACCGGATGTTTGGGAACCGCTTCGCACCAGGCTAGTTTACGAATGACTAGTCCTGCTCCTGGGGGTAACTTCAGCTTATCAGGTTCGTAGAGAAGGGCTTGTTGCCCTCGTTCTGTAATTCCCAAAAAAGGTGCAATCCGCTCAAAGTTAGGTGGCGGTTCGACATCAAATTCACCATGAATTTGACTGGCATAAGCTCCTGCATGGGGGTGAGCTTGGCCAAAGGCATAGGCAGCAGCTACCCAGTTTAGTGCAGGTAAATTATCGTCATCCAGTAATCCAATAAATTCACTATTTGCTTCTTGAACCGCTCGCATTCGGGCAAAAGCCGCGCCTTGTCGAGGTTCTAAACAATATTTTAACTTCGACCCAGGACAAGACCAAGTAGCTTGATAGTCAAAAACCACGTTTGCGGTTCTATCCTGGCTGTTGTTATCGACGACTATAATTTCCCAGTTGAGGTGTTCTACGCCAGTTTGCGATCGCAATCGCTCTAAAATCTTAGGTAATCGGCTTTCCCCGTTATAGGTTGGAATCGCAACTGTAAAGTCAACTGACATAATAAGCTACCACTGGGTTAGATGTCACCGAACTAGGAGACTTGGGCTAATTTTTACGCTGAAAATACCCATGTCTCCACAGGTAAAAAGGACTCTCCAGACTACTGACAAAAAGCTGCATTTCGCAAGTAGCAATCAAGTCTGACTGGACACGGAAACCGTGCTTGAGCAAGTGAAACCCAATCTTTCGCACATCATTTGCCATGTAAGCCAATGTAGCAACAGGTCGCTGCCAAGGTTTTACACCCAGCATCCGTGTTACATGACGACTCAACCCAATCCCCCGGAAAAATGGAATTAAATACTCCCGTTCCAAACGCCAACGGGGAATTTTGTGGTCAATTTGCATGGCGGGATTGTACCAGATTTCCCACCCCTTGGCTTGAATGTAAGCCAGCAGCTCCAAATCTTCACCAGTGAGCATACTCCCTGGAGTGCGTCCTGACAAAATGAGCTGGTTGGGAACACTCTCCAACCACGCTTGTTTACGCACCACTAACCCAGCCGATGGCGGTAGGACTCGATGCCGAGGTTCATAGCGCGATGGTTCTGAACCTCGTTCAGTAATCGCTAAAAAGGGAGTCAGCCTTTTGAAATTTTCCGGAGGCGTAACCTCGAAGTCCCCACGAATACGACTACCATAGGCACCAGCCTTGGGATGTTCTTGAGCAAAGGCGTAGGCCGCGTTTACCCAATCTGGTGCAGGGATATTATCATCATCGAGAAATCCAATTAGTGAACCTTGAGCCTCGACAAAAGCCCGGTGTCGTGCATGGGCCGCCCCCTGCTTTGGCTCAAAACAATATCTTAAAGGACACTGCCCAGGCCAGTTGGCTTGATAGGCTTGAACAACTTTTGCTGTATCGTCAGTACTGTTGTTATCAACAACAATCACTTCCCAACGGAAAGTTTCAACCTGATTGACCTCTAACGCAGTGTTTTGGCAAGAAGCACACAATTGATCTAAAACCTCTGGTAGACGCCTTGCCCCGTTATAAGTCGGGATGGCGACAGTCAAATCAACGACCATCGAGTTTACCAAGAATTGGAAGACAACAGACTCAGTAAATTCAATTTAGCAAAACAGTATGAAAATCCTGTAAGGAAGATCGGGGAGATTGTGACTCTACTATTGAAATGAAAATAGGTATAATAGGAAGCCCCTACCGGCAGAGCAAGCAGTAGGGGGATAATTTAAGTGTTTATACCTAGACCATCATACAAAAGTCAGTACTCTTGTGCAGTTGCCTAAATCACTATTGGTGGCTTTTCCCAACTTCAGGCAAAAGCTATCCGAGGTATTCAGGAAGTCCTGAAAAGCCAGTCAAAATCTTGATTTAAAAGGGAAAAACCCCACCGGGGGAACTCGATGGGGTCTACCTTCTGATGAAATCTTTATCAATAGTATGTTGACAGAGATTTTCTAGGCTTCACCTGGTTGGTTCACCCGATTGGGTGAATTGGTAGCCGGTCAAAGAAAAAACCCCACCAGCAAGACTGCGAGTGGGGTGGGGTGCAAGTTGTCTGTAGTGCTGTCTTTTTATATCTCTAGAGGTAATACCACTTATGCAGTTTCCTCAACCCCTTCCTGCCAGCCAAGCCAAAAGCTTCTAGAGATAAGGATTACCAGCAAGCGAGTTGGAAAAGTTACAATTCTTTGCAGAAGTGTTCAGAGAGAACTGCTGATGAGTGATTTTACGCGCCGGAAATTTATCATTACCTCCACGCTAGCGGCTGGGTTTGCACTCGCAGCACACCCGATTTTTGCTCAAGTCATTACCACCGATACAAAAGGATTGGTGGCAGGTGAAGTGCAGATTCCTGTAGAGGATGGGGAAATTCCCGCTTATCGAGCAATGCCTGCAACGGGGAAGAATTTTCCCGTCGTACTGGTAATACAGGAAATCTTTGGTGTACACGAACACATCCAGGATGTGTGTCGCCGCTTTGCCAAACTGGGTTATTTGGCTATTGCCCCAGAAATGTTCGTCCGTCAAGGTGATGTTTCCCAACTAACGGATGTTCAAGAAATCATCTCCAAAGTTGTCTCTAAAGTTCCCGATGCTCAAGTGATGTCGGATTTAGATGCAACTGTCGCTTGGGCAAAAAAGTCAAGTAAGGGAAATATAAATAAGCTGGGAATTACAGGCTTTTGCTGGGGTGGGCGAATTACCTGGCTGTATAGTGCTCACAATCCCAACGTTAAAGCTGGAGTAGCTTGGTACGGACGCTTAGTGGGTGAATCTACCGCCTTAACTCCCGAACATCCTGTAGATATTGCTGACGAACTGAAAGCGCCAATTCTCGGTTTATACGGTGGCAGTGATACTGGCATTCCTGTTGAGACGGTAGAGCAAATGCGTGAAGCGCTTAAAGCGGAAAATAAGGATTCAAAAATTATCGTTTATCCCGATACGCCACACGCTTTTTTTGCCGACTATCGTCCCTCCTACCGCCAAGAACAAGCAGAAGATGGCTGGAAACGTCTACTAGCTTGGTTTAATCAACATGGAGTTGCCTAATGTGTGGTGTAGTTGTAGTACACATTTGAACTAGAGGTATAGTATGACCCCTGTCGTTGCTATTTTCAGGAGGAGTATACCTAGCAGCTAAGACAGGTCAAGTGTTTCACAACTCCATCATCATCACGTCTGGAAGGCATGAACGCAGCTAAGCTGTAAGCTCATCTTTATGTAGTAAAATGCCTACTGGTCAGATGTAGTTGTCTGAGCCAACCTCTATTAAAACCTTCTTGTCTGCCACGGGTGTATGCTCGGCGTAGCGATGCGTCAGTAGCTTCATTCCGTGGCTTTTGAATTGTTATGAGTCACGGAGTCGCTACATTGCCGTGACTACTTTTTTTCGGCTGTGTTATCGCCCGAAGTCCTTGCTCTGAACATAGGAGTAAAAGGGCACTTTTTCTGAAGCATTCAACATACTCATTCATAAATCCATAAAGAATTCTCAATCTTGATGGACTCATTTCTTTTCAGGAACAGCTGTGGAATTGCAACGCCAATTTCATACAGAAGAAGAAACACAACTTCAAGCCAATGCGATCGCTATTTTGTGAAAGTTTGACCCTTGGGGTTATCTGTAACTTCCAAAGGTTGGCTTTTGACTGTGCGATCGCATCCGCCTTTGCTAAGCTACACGTAGCGCCTTAAGTGACGCTCGTTTCCGAGTAAAGATTCATTGTGAACAGAGCTTCACATCCCTTTACCCTCTGGATCACAGCCCCTTACTCTGCCTGTCTCCCCTTCAAAACTGTTAAACTATCGCCATCTTCTAGAACTAAAATAGTGTGAAAACATGACCCAACTGCAATGCCCCAAATGCGAAGGAAGCCTAGAAGCCGTTGTCTACGCAGAAATTGAGGTAGACCGCTGCACCGATTGCAAAGGAATCTGGTTTGATTCTCAGGAAGCTCAGAAACTTAAGAAAATTAAAGGCTCTGAGAGTATAGATGTTGGTAGCCCAGCAACAGGTCAAAAGCTCGATGAAGTCGGAGATATCAATTGCCCGAAATGTCACACCAAATTGACCAAAATGGTTGACCTCAATCAGTCTCACATTCATTATGAGAAGTGCCCTATTTGCTATGGCCTTTGGTTTGATGCCGGAGAGTTTAGAGATTACAAGGAAGAAAATCTGGCGGATGTTTTTAAGAGCATCTTTAGCCAACCTAGAAGCTAAAGTTTCCGTTTGAGCCACGAATGCCAGCATTTTTGCTGGCAGTATGGGTTGGCTTTTGAGGAGGAAAGATCGATGATTGCGCTACTCCAAAAAGCATTCACACTACCGTACTGATAACAACCTCACAGCTTCTCCAAAGGGAAACTGCTCTAAAGCTAACCCACCCGGAGTCACAACCCATAAAACTGGAAGAGAAGGCGGTTCTGCGGGAAAGGTGCCGTATCCATCAGTGAGGTAAACACACACCCCCGTTGTGTACCAGTCTCTATTAGTATTAACCTTGTCAAAAAACGGGACAAAGGAAGTGCCGCCACCGCCTACGGGTCTAGGTATCTCACTATCATTAGTCAGGGAATAGGGGCCATAGGCGTCGGCATCGGCATAGTACAATTCACAGTTTAAGTGGGGGTAAGCGTTGAGAATTCCCCCGACTTCACTGAGGAACAACTGCATCTCTTGGTCGCCTACAGAACCACTGGTATCAACAGCAACGAACACCTGTACGGACTCGCCTTCTAAAGCTTCTAGGTAAAGCTTACGACCAATGAAGCGGCGATCGAAGCCCGTAAAATCAGTGGGTGTTCGCACCAGATAGCGCCAGAGGTAGGAACGCCAATCTAACTGTGCTTGGGTCAATGCACCGAGTTCTCGCTGTATTCCTGCTGGGATACTTCCTTGATTATTGCTCGATCGCGCCACCACGATTGCTTGCTGCATGGCGTTTCGCCAGTGAGTTTCTACAGATGCTTGCTTGGCTTTACCCAAACTACCACTCTCGCAGTTGCCTCCCCCTTCTGATGCATCATCAGGCGGTTGATCTAACAAGTCTAGGTCGCAAAGGGAGTAATAGGTGGTGCGGGGAAGCAAGATTTCGTAGATTTCTTCTACACTCAAATGCTCTAGTTTGCGATCGCGAATACCCCCTTCAGGCAGTTCAAACCCCTGCTGCTGGGCAATCATTCCATTAACTACAATATCAGCCGCAACATTCCACAGCATTCGCTCCCGTTGTCCCCGACGCACTACATGGAGCAAAGCAGCGTGCAGGACTTCGTGCAGTAACAAACCATCGACTTGAGGAGAAGAAAGCGATCGCACAAACTCCTCATTAATAAAAATATCCTGTCCATCTGTGGCTGCTGTGGACAGGGTTTGGGTTGCTTGGACGCGGGTAAACAGGGCCAAGGTAGCGAAAAAAGGAGACTTCATTCGTAACCGCAGCAGTGATGCACTGATAATCCGCTCAATCTCTGGTGCTAGTTTCATAGCGCTACCAAGCCTTGAAAATCTTTCATAAACTTTTGGAGTTCCTCGTTCTGTTTCACTAATTGCGCGAGGGTTCCCATTTGCCCTTTGCTTCGCATACTACGGAACAAGTCAACAGCAAATAGCTGTACCCACTCCACAGTTGCTGCTTGACTAATCCAAGTGAAAGCATTGTAAGCTTGGGTGGCATCACCCGCTCGTACTGCTAAACCAATGGTGGTAGCGTAACGGACTGAAGGTTCTGAAGGAAAAGAAAGTCCATCAGCTTTGCCCATGAAAATACGCATCAGATCCGGCAAGGATTGGTAGACCTTGACAAATGCAGCAAATTCTGATTCTGTTTCTACACCGACAGCGGGAGCAATCTCCAATTGAGCTTTATGCAGATGACTCGCCATTACCCAGGAACGGGGAGAAGGCCAAGCAGGTTGCTGGGGGTCGAGTTTGTGGAGCAAGGTGGGGCGGAAGGAGAGAAAGGCAATAATTTGCTCGTGGACTTTAGTAGCAAGGGCATAAGCCTTGAAACTCTCAAAGTCTGGCTCGACTTGCAGGTGTAAAAAGCGGTTAGCCAAAGGTGCAGGCATATCAAAAACCGTTGCTCGATCTTCCTTGCGGTTGCCTGCTGCCCAGATATGCCAACCTTCGGGGACGGTGTAAGAGCCAACGCGACGATCTAAGATTAACTGCTGAGCCACACCCTGCATTGCGGGGGGAGCCATGTTGAGTTCATCGAGAAACAGGATACCTTTGCCGTCACGGGGGAGGAATTCGGGGGGATACCATTTGGAGATGCCATCTTCAGCAACAGGGAGTCCGCGCAAGTCGGTGGGAGCGAGTTGAGAGAGGCGCACATCTACGAAATCGATTTTATGCGATCGCGCAATTTGAGCGACGATGCTGGATTTGCCAATACCGGGAGGCCCCCAAATCATGGTGCTGATTTTCAGATTTTTGCTGATGAGGTTATTGAGGTAGATCTTGAGGGCAGAAGGAGTCATGCGATTTTAGATTTTGGATTTTGGATTTTGGAGTTTAGATTTTGGATTGAGAAAAGCCTATTTATTAGCTATTTCCAGCTTTTTGAAACGGGAGAAAGTTCTCTCTAAATGGTTTTAAGCTGGTTTGAGACGACTTTGTAAATTGGCTCTAGCAGCAGCACGAACAATGCGGTTAGCATCAACAGCCAAAGCCGCAAGTGTATTAGGTCGAGTCTTGGGATTCTGGGCAATGGCATAACGTTCTAGCCATGCATGGGAGCAGAAGTTTTCTGCGAGAGCTTGAGCGGGAGCTTGGTGGTGCAACAGAACGAGGAAACGGAGCAAACAAGGGGCAGGATTTTTAGCGCAAGCTTTCAGCATCGCCTCTAAGGAGAGGGTATTGACGTTGTAGGTAACAGCCTCGGGAACATTACTATCCTGCACCAACGACCCTAGAGATTGGACAGGGATTTTGGGATTACTCAGAGCATTCCGACGGACCTCATGATTGTCATCCTGTGCTAGCTGCTCTAGAACCTGGACAGGCGTGTTGGGATTATTGGCAACATACATACGCACACAGTATTGACCATCCTGTGCCAACTGCTGTAAGAGCTGGACAGGCGTGTTGGGGTTACTGGCAACATACATACGTATAAAATATGCGTTCTCCTGCGCCAACTGCTTTAGAAGCGCGGCAGGGGTGTTAGGGTGCAGGGCAACATCCCCACGAACCTCATTATTCCTATCCTGCGCCAACTGCTCTAGTATCTCCACTGAGGTGCTAGGGTTGCTGGCAACACTTCTACGAACCCAATTATCCTTATCGTGCGCCAACTGCTTTAGGAGTTTGAGCGAGGCGCTAGGGTTTTGGGCAACACGTTGGCGAATCGTATTATCCCAATCTTGGGCCAATTGCTCTAAAAGCTTGAGTGGAGCGTCAGGGCTAGTGGCAACCAAAGAGCGAATACGCTTATTTTGATGCCTTGCGAGCTGCTCAATAATAAGAGCGGGGATTAAACCTTTGTATGCTAATTTTTGTGCTTTTTCCCGTTCGTTATCGTTGAAAGCAGTAGTTTGAATTGCTTTATAAGCTGCCTCATCCCATCTTTGAGTCATCTCTCCCGCTAGGTTTACATGCAGCTGCGCTGCCTCAGCTATCTGAGTATCCTTGTAATGAGCTAACATCCTCAATACCTCTGTTGACGTTTGAGCATCGAGAACTATCTGCCACAGGCTATTGGGTTGAAATAGTTGGTCGAGTATTTTAGGGTTTTCCAAAAACAATAACGGCAATACAGGATTGCTTACGACTTGCTTAGGAAACTCATTTCCTAACTTTAGTAACATCTCAGTGGGGGTATTAGGATTCGCTGCCACATGTTGGCGAGTAGTGGCATCGCTGTTATTACCCAGTTCTCGCAACAGTTCAGGAGTAGCACAAAGGTTTTTGGCGACTAGTTGTGCTAGTTCGGTGCTAATTTGGGCAAGTTCATAAAGGCGATCGCTACTCGTATTTTCATTCACTGCCTCCAGCTCAAGGTGCAACATTGGAGAAGATTCTTGTTTCATACCCGTTGAGAGAAAGACGCTTTACTTATTTCCCTACTTGTAATTGAGCGATCGAGCCAGTAAGACATTTGTGTAAGCACATTCACGAATGTGTACTTCCTCAAGCAGCAAGTTTCTCCTAGCCTAAAATGGCATCTATATTAGCTTTAGCCGCAGCACGAACAATCCGATTAGCATCTTTAGCCAAAGTATTAAGGGTATCAAGTGGGGTATTGGGATTTTTGGCAATGGCATAACGCTCTAGCCATGCTGAGGAGTACCTGTTTTCTGCAAGGGTTTTAGCTGGTGTTTGAGGGTGCAACAGCACAAGGAAACGGAGCAAAGAAAGGGTACAGTCTTGAACACAATCCTTCAGCATTGCCTCTAAGAAAAGGTTGATAGGGTTGTTGGGGTTTCGAGCCGCAAAGCTACGAACGTATTTGTCCTCATCCTGCATCAACTGCTCTAGGAGCTTAAGCGGAGTGTTGGGGTTTCGAGCAGCAGAGTGACGAACATTGTGATAGTCAGATTGAATCAAGTAATCTAGAAGCTGGACAGGTATGTTGGGGTTTTTAGCAACGAAGCGACGAACACGCTTATCCTCATCCTGCACTAACTGCTCTAGGAACTTAAACGGTGTGTTGGGGTTGCAGGCAACACACATCCGCACAAAATGATACTTGTCATCTTCTGCCAACTGTTCTAAAACCTGGACAGGGGTGTTGGGATTACTAGCAACATACATCCGCACAAAAGAATAATTGTCATGTTGTGCCAACTGCTCTAGAACCTGGACAGGGGTGTTGGGATTACTGGCAACATCCACAAGAATATTGTGATCAAGCTTCAACAGCTTCAGAATCTGGACAGGGAGGTCGGGCTTACAGGCAATACAAAGACGAACATAATTATCCTCATCCTGCGTCAACTGTTGTAGAAGCTTAAGCGGAGTGTTGGGGTTGCGAGCAACACACCGACGAACATCAATATCCTTATCCTGCGCCAATTGCTTGAGAAGCTGGACGGGTGTGTTGGGGTTGCTGGCAACAAACTCACGAATGCTCTTATCCTTATGGCTTGCTAAGTGCTCAAGGACAAACTCTGGAATTAAGCTCCTCTTTACGAATTCTTCTAGGTATTCCCTTTGAGCGGAGTCTGTATTCCCAAACACCTGACAAGCTTTCTGCGCTACCTCATCCCAGCCTTCATTCATCTCTCCCGCTATATTCACATGCAGCCGTGCTGCCTCAGCGACTTGAGCATCCCGACTCTGAATCAGCTTTTCTAATACCACCGTGGAAGTTTGAAGATTCATTGCTACTGCGAGGAGTACCTGCCGATTCGTGTGATTTGCTGCTCGCTCTAGGAAAAAGACTGGCACCGTCTCACACTTGAGAAGACTTACCAGGGTATTGAGGGGGATTTGCTCTCCGAGATTGGGATTCTCTAGCAACCATAGAGAGAAGATAGGATTATCGAGCAGTTGAAGCGGAAACTCAGCGCCTAAATTCAGCAATACCTCTGTTGGGGTATTAGGGTTAGCTGTTACATAAGAGCGGATCGTCAAATCCCTGCTTTCAGACAGTTTTCGCACTACTTCAGGAGGCGTAGTGGGATTTTGGGCAACCCGTTGTGCTAAGGGAGTGATAGTTTTGGCGAGTTCAAAAAGGCGATCGCTACTCGTTTTTTCATCAGCTGCTTCCTGTTGAATGCTCATTTGTTGCATCGATGGATTTTGACTCCTAACTGTATATATGTCGGAACTAATGACTCCTATGCAGTTTGATATCTAAGTGATGTTGCTAAGGACAGCAGGCGTCATGGCTGTTTATTACGGTGCGTGTAAATTAGCTTTAGCCGTAGCACGGACAATGCGGTTGGCATCAACAGCTAGAGTATGAAGTGTATGGAGTGGAGTATTGGGATGTTGTGCGATCGCATAACGATCCAGCCATGCGTTGGAGGAGCAGTTTTCTGCCAGAGTTAACCCTTGAGTTTGGGGGTGCAACAGAACAAGGAAACGACTCAAAGAAGGAATAGAGTCTTGAGAGTAATTCTTCAGTATCAACTCTAAAAAGACGTTGACAGGGGTATTGGGGTTCTGGACAATAAACCCACGAACATGATGATCCTTGTCTTGCGCCAACTGTTCTAGTAGTTTGACTGAAGTGTTAGGGTTGGCGGCAACATGCTGACGAACATATCTCTCATCGTGCGCCAACTGCTCTAGGAGATAAAGTGGTGTGTTGGGATTCTTGGCAACATGACCACGAAGAAATTTATTCCGATCGATCGCAAACTGTTCGAGTAGCTTCACCGGGGTGTTGGGGTTGGCAGCAACAGAGTCACGAACATCATTATTGCGATCAAGCGCCAACTGCTTTAGAAGCTTAACTGGAGTGTTAGGGTTTTCGGCAACCAACTTACGAACAACATAGTCCCTGTCCTGCGCGAATTGCTCTAGAAGCTGGACTGGAGCGTTAGGGTTTTTGGCAACCAACTTACGAACATCATCGTCCTTATCCTGCGTCAACTGCTGTAGAAACTTAATAGGAGTATTGGGGTTTTGGGCAACATTTCTACGAACATGACTAACCCCATCCTGTGCTAATTTCTTGAGAAACTTAATAGGAGTGTTGGGGTTTCGGGCAACAGACGCACGAACACTGCTATCTTTATCCTGCGCCAACTGCTCTAGGAGCTTAACTGAAGTGCTGAGTTTATCGGCAACAAAGGAGCGAATATTCCCATGCTGATGCCTTGCCAACTGTTCAATCACAAACTCAGGGATAAAACCTCTCCTTTCTAGGCATGAAAGGGTTGAGTTGGCTAAATGAGCAGGCGCATTTGCCTCACAGAAATCAGTAGTCTTGATTGCCTCACACGCTGCCTGATTCCATCTTCGAGTCATCTCTCCTGCTAAGTTCACATGCAGGCGTACTGCCTCGGCTACCCAAGTATCCTTGCTAAGAGCCAGCTTCTCCAATACCTTTCTGGGAGTTCGGACATTCATTGCCACCGCCAAGTGCAACCTCCCTCGCTCCCTGTTATTTGCTGCGTAATTCCCTGCCCACTCCAGGAAAGAGACTGGCACCGTTTCACACTTGAGGAGACTCCGCAGGGTGGTTAGGGGTATTTGCTCTACTAGATTAGGATTCTCTAGCAACAATAGAGAAAAAATAGGGTTATCCAGCAGTTGGTTTGGGAACTGTGCGCCTAACTCTAGCAATACTTCAGTCGGGGTGTTAGGGTTGGCTACTACATTCTTACGGATAGTGGCATCGTTGCGATTAGCCAGTTTTCGTAGGAGTTGAGGAGGAGTACTGGGATTTTGGGCAACCCGTTGCGCGAGTTCGGTGCTGAGTTTTGCCAGTTCAGTTAAGCGATCGCCCGTCGTCTTTTCGTTCGCTGCCTCTTGTTGAAGGCTTACGGATTTAGAGAGAAATTCTTCCATAATCGGTTGAAGAAATACGATTTAGGGATTGTTGTCCTTTCTGGAAAGATTCTGAGTGAGCCAATAACACTGATGCTGTATTCAGTGAATCGCTGTTACTGGCGATGTTGTAAATTCGCTCTGGCAGCAGCACGAACGATGCGGTTGGCATCTTTAGCTAAAGTATGAAGCGTATCGAGTGGGGTATTAGGATGCTGCGCGATCGCATATCGTTCTAGCCATGCAGAAGAGTTGCAGTTTTCTGTGAGCCAGTTAATGGGAACGTCGGGATGCAATAGAATCACAAAACGGCTCAAGCTAGGAGTCGAGTACTTGGGGTAATGATTGAGTACCACTGAAAGCTTGTCAGGGTGGTGTGCCAAGTACCGCACGACGGCAAATTGGAGAACACTGGGGCTGCGATCGCATAATAGCTGTTCTAAGAGCCTCACAGGTGTATTAGGATGAGTTGCAATGGCTACACGAATTGATTCAGAATTATCCTTCACCCACCGCTCTAGGATACTCACAGGAGTGTTGGGATTTGAGGCAATATTTTGGCGAACTTTGCTGTCCTCACTATGCGCCAACTGTGCTAAGAGAAACACAGGCGTGTTGGGATTTGCTGCAACCTCGCGGCAAATTAGACAATCATTCCTTCGAGCCAACTGCTTTAAAAGCTCCACAGGTGTATTCGGATTCTTAACAACTTCTAATGCAATCCAATACTCTGCTTCACAAGCTAATAATAGTGTGAGCAAACTTACAGGGGGGTTGGAATTTGTGGGCAAGCTTTGACGAACTTGATCATAATCATCTTCAACCAATTCCTTCAAAATCCTTGCTGGGGTTCTGGGGTTGGTGGCAACTTCTAAACGAACCCACAAATCGCGATCTTTTGCCAACTTTTCAAGAATTTTTACTGATGTGTTAGGATTTTTAGCAACTTCTAGACGCCGCTTCCAATGCTTATCCTCAGGTAATTTTTCCAGCCTTTCCTCAGTTGCCTTAAAATTTGAGTTGACCTCCTGCTCAGTGATTACGGCTATTTCAGCTAACTCGGTTAAAAATTCACTCTCTTTATCGCTCTGTGCAGTAGATTTTGCTAATTGTTTGAGAACAATTGTGGGAGTATTGGAGTTTCGGCAAACTTCTTCACGAATCCATGAATTATTATCCTTAGCCAACTCCTCCAAAATTTTCCCTGTTGTATTGGGATTGGAAGCAACCCCCAAACGAATCTCCCAATTCTTATCTCTAGCCAAAAACTCTAATGTTTTATCGGGTGTGTTGGAATTATTAGCGAGTTCTTGAAGGAATGCGATATTTTTCGGTAAATGCTGAAGCACAAACTCAGGAATGGCACCAAGTTTTGCTAAGAGTTCTAGATAGTTTTCATACTCTTGGTAAAGAGAAGTCGTGGCAATAGCTTCCTTTATTGCTTGATCAGAAGCTTCTTTCATCTCTCCTGCCCAGTTTATATGCAACTGTGCGGCTTCTGATACTTGGCTAGAGCGGCTCTTAACAAGTTTTTCCAAGGTTGCCTTAGGAGTTTGGGCTTTCATCGCCACTGCCAACTGTATTTCCTGATTTATTTGAGTGGCTGCCCCTTGTAGGACAGAAATAGGTACATTCTCTTGCTTGACGAGACTTTGCAGAGTGGGTAGGGGGATTACCTTTACTAGATTGGGATTTTCTAGTAATAAGAGAGAAAATATTGGGTTGTCTAGTAGTTGTTTGGGGAATTGTACTCCTAACTTCCACAACACATTTGTTGGAGTGTTGGGATTTGCTACCACATACAAGCGAGTGCTAGCATCTTTGCTACTCGCTAATTTTCGTAGTAACTCAGGAGATGTACTGGGAGCTTGGGCAAGCTGCCGCGCCTTTTCAGTACTATCTGTTACGGATTGAGAAAGGTGATTGTAGTCCGTGCCCCTGCCATGCTCATTGCTACTCGTTTTCTCATTCGCTGCCTCCTGTTGAAGATGCTCGAATTCCGCGAGTAAATCTGCCATAGTTCGCCTCTCTAGTATCTTTTACTGATCACAGCTGACATTGCCAGCATTTTCACCTCAGTGCATTTAAAGATATCTCTCCTCTAATGGAGCTTATGCAGTTTTAGGGGCAATAGGATTTGGCTAGGAATTTTAGATTTTAGATTTTGGATTTTGGATTAAAAAGACTTTTGGGTTCATACCCCGCCCCTCGTGGGCGGAAAAATCTAAAATCGATTGGCATCATGAACCTCTCAACTTGAAGCTCAGGAAACTATCTCGTCTATCAAATCTGTGACAGATAGTCATCATAAAAACTCTTTTCGCGTCAGGAGCTTCAGGAGTGTCTGTCCTAACGATGAGTATTCAAACGGAAGCGATATCATCCCATGGCACTTCTGCAATGTAGGGGAGCAATAGAAGTTTTTCGATGTTAAGAGTTCGGATTTAATGGTTGAAGCTCGGATTTCGACGGAAGAAACAGACGGAAAAATTCTTATCTCTCACCAATTGCTCTAGCACACTCACAGGAGTGTTTTGATTTTTAGCAACCTCTCGGCGGATATCCACATCTTGTGTAAATGCTAGCTGTTCTAAAATTTTGGCTGGAGTGTGAGGATTTTGAGCCAGTGCTTGACACATTCCTCGATCATTATCCCAGCGAAAGTTTTCTAGAATTCGAGTCGGTGTGTTGGGATTGGAAGCAACTGCTACGCGAATATGCCAATGATTATCCCAGGATAACTCCTCTAAGGTATTCCTATGCGTGCTGGGATTGGAGGCAACTGCTTGACGAACGAACCAATTCAGATCTTTTGCCAACTGTTTCAGGATGCTTTTGGGAGCGTTGGGATTGTTGGCAACACTTTGACGAACGACATCTCGATCATTTGTTAGCTCTTCTATCACACTTATAGGGGTGTTGAAATTGAGCGCAACTGCCGCACGAACCCAAACATCGGGATGGGTAGCAAACTTTTCGAGGACATAACCGGGCATCCCCTCTAATTTGAGGAGATCTTGCAGGGTATTGAGGGGCATTTCACCCAATAAATCGGGTAATAAATTGGGATTTTCTAGCAACAGCAGAGAAAATACAGGGTTGCGTAGCAGTTGCTTTGGAAATGAACGCCCTAATTGCAGTAATATATCTTTTGGTGTATTAGGGTTTGCTGTTACGTATAAACGAGTTTTAATATCGTGCATCGCACTCAGTTCTCTTAGCAGTTCAGGGGGAATACTGGGATTTCTGGCAACGATTCGTGCTAGTGCAGTACTCATGCTGGCGAGTTCAAAGAGGCGATCGCTATTTGTCTGTGTATTGGCTGCCTCACACTTGAGAAGGCTCGATAGGGTAGAAGCAGG
>JBFLZA010000020.1:0-28382 GCA_040756535.1 Cyanobacteriota bacterium | reverse complement strand
GCTGCCGGATTCCAGATGCATATCTCGAAGCCTGTCGAACCTGAGGAATTGGTAAAAGCGATCGCCGTTTGCTTAAATACAGATTCAATCCGTTAGCTTATACCTTGCTCCCTTTAGAGTTCGTTGGAACTTAACGGCGAGTTCTTGACCTGTGACTTTGAGATGAGCGACTAGTCCTAGACTACTATTGGCTTGGGTGGAAGTTGACAAGTGAAACAAAAAATGTATAGGAAAACTTTAATAATGAGGTTCCGACAGAACCTCTCTACGACTACTCTCCAGACTCACCCATGTGGGGGTAGTTCTGAACAGATTTTTATGAACAGTTAATGGCAGATGAAGAGAGTACCTAAAATAAAAGCGAAACTTCGTCTCCATAATTCATAGAAAGTTGACACGACTAACAACAAAAGTTAGATTGTTATGGCGGTAATGACCGCAAGGGAATTCAGGAAAGCTTTCGCCCCTAGCTGTCCAGCGAGGCAAATATCACCTAAGAAATCGCTACGGTGACGCGGCTGGTATTCAGAAACGAAGCTCTCCAAAATAAATTAATAAGAATTCACAAACGTCTGTCCTGAGATGCAAGATGGACGTTAAATTCAAATGCCTGCTGACTCATCTGGCGGAGACTAAATGATGGTTACCGCTGGTATAGCCACTTGGTCTAATTAAGAGAGGATGAAGCAGGAAGAACAGGCTTGTAAGGGTCTGTCTGTCCCGATAAAGTTCCCGTTCTAGAGCGGGAGCGTTTAACGGGAGAGAACATCAATTTGGGAAAACCAATCGGGTTTTGCCTTTAACAAACTTAACTTGTCTAGAGGTTCCTATGGCAGAAATGGTCTTACCCGGCACTTATATAGAAGTCCGAGCCGAGGGGTTAATTAGCCCTGGTAGAGTGGTTACGGGCAATATCGGTATTGTTGGCACAGCCGAAAAGGGACCAGTTGATCAAGTGCAACTGCTCGGTAGTTTGTCGGAAGCAAAAGAGATTTTCGGGACGAGCAGCAAAGATCAGTTCACCTTACTGCGTGCTTTAGAGTTGATTTACCAAAATGGGGGAAGCACAGTTTATGCGGTACGAACTGCAAACTCTCAACAGGAAACCCCAGCTACAGTAGACGATTACAAACGCAGTTTGGCTCTTTTAGAAAACGAAACGGTCAATATCGTATTGTTGGCAGGGCAAGATGTGAAAACATCAGAGATGCTCACCGCCTTACAGGGACACCTGAATACTACAGCGCAAATCAAGCGAGAGCGCATTGGCATCATTGGTAGTGGTTTCGACAAAGATGGTAATGATAACCTCGATGAGATTGCCAAACACACTATCAATAGCGATCGCCTAATTTTCACCGCACCTGGTATTATCATCAATGGCAAAAGATTCTCTGGAGGCTACTTAGCTGCCGCCGTTGCGGGATTAATTGCCTCATTACCCGTCCAAGCAAGTCCCACCAATAAAACCTTAACCCTCGAAGCACTTACCACAAAATTCAACAGTTCGCAACTGGAAAAACTCGTCAGTAATCGTGTTTTGGCAGTCGAGGAACGCAACGGATTTCGCGTTGTCAAAGGCATTACCACTGATGACACAGCTTGGAGGCAAATCACCACTCGCCGGATTGTAGACTATGCTATCTACGGAGTTCGTGCGAGTTGCGACCCCTATATTGGTAAATTAAATAACGATCGCGTGCGGGGGGCAATGAAAGCAACTCTAGATGCATTTTTGACTCGCATGGTGGAAAACGAAGCGTTGGTGAAATACACGCTCACTGTCTCAGCCACTCGCGACCAAGAGAAAGCTGGGGAGGCAGTTGTTACGATGACTCTGATGCCTACCTTCAGCATCGACTTCATCCAGGTAACCATGTATCTCAGCTAGAATGGCGCTGTTAATAAACTAACGCCGCACACAATTTTAGCGCCACGGAATAAATTTCCATACATCACAGCCGAAGTCGCTTAAAATCGGCTATTCATAAGCTTTCTAGTCTGTTTGAATGGAATGCATACTATTAGCCCGAAAACTAATTTCCGGGCAGTTCTGGAGCTTTCAAGGAGATAAATATGCCTAATGCCAATGTCTTTCGCGGTTCTGACGCTTCCCTGGTTTTAGCGGTGGATGATGCTGAATCGGTAGAGGGGAAATTAGCGAATGACTTGATTGGTGAGTATCAACTTTCCAGCGTTGTTGGACGGTTGCAAAATGTTCAGGTTAAGGTAGAAAACGAGTTGCGTCCCTACCACGAATTAGGGCGGCGCTTTGCTACAGAATTGCGTCCCGGAAATATTAATGTTTCTGGCTTCGTTCAGCGGGCGCATATTAATGGAGCGCTGATTCGTCTGCTGTTAGGTGAAGGAGCAGGCAGTCCACCCCCAACGGGATTATTTGCTCAACCCTCTTTCAACATTGTGATTACGTTGACCAACCCATCCCTGCCTGAAAATAGCAGCAAAATCACTATATTTGGAGTGAAATTTGAGAGCTGGAGTTTTCAATTGCCAGAAGACGATTTTGTCATGGAGGGGCTAACGTTTCGCGCCCTACGTATTAGCTCTGAAGAGACAGGAGCTTAGGTAATTTTTGGGAAAGCATCAACCGAATGAATCCTTTGTATTTAACACCAGAAGAACTGCTAGCTGGCTCAATTATCACCTTTGATGTAGTCATTCCCCCTGATGTTTTGCGACCGGGTGAAAGCAATCCGGGGCAAGAAATGATCGTGCAGTTACGTCCTTTGACGATTGGCACGTTCGGGCTAATTATGAAAGCGGCGAAGAACGATCCGGGGCTGGTTCCTTTATTGATGATTAAAGAATCGCTGGTACAGCCGAAGCTATCTTTAGAACAAGCTAAAGCGATGCATTTAGGGTTGGTCAATTTTTTGATTGCCCATATTCGGCAGATTAGCGGACTGTCAGAAAAAAAAAGCCCCTCAGCGGATTAAAGGCTTCTCCTCTAGTACGGGCAGCTTATGTATTAGCCCGTGAGTTTGGTTGGACTCCCCAACAAGTGCAAGAGATGACAATGGCTCAGATATCTATGTATTTGCAACTGTTAGAAGAGGATGCTAACAGCCATGAATGATGAGCAACTCGCTACTTTGGGTGTATCCCTACAACGAGATTTTCAAGTTTTGATGCAGGGATATATTACAGGTTGGTTGGATGAGAATTATCTGACTGGGGAGGATGTGCAGGAACTCAGTGCGATCGCATGGGACATCAATCGAGTTTTTCAGGTTAGCGAGCAGCTTCTAGATTTAGAACAGAGGCTTTCTTCGGGGTTTGTTCCTGAGGATTTGGCATTGCAGAATGATGAATCAGGGGGGATGGAAACTGAGACAATTGCTCCTGGTTCGTCCTGGTTTTCTGAAAACCTCCCTAACTCCTCTCCCTCATCCCCCAACCCCTTCTCCCCAGGTGAGACAAGGGGAGTCGGAGAATCATCAGCGTTGCTTCCCTCTCTTACCCCCCTTTTTAGGGGGGGCAGGGGGGATGAAGAGGGGATGGGGATGAAGTCTTTTAATGATAGGAAATCAAACGGGCTTGATATCAGTAATGCCGCCCAACTAAAAGCTGAATATCCTCAAGGGAAAATTTCTATCTCTGCACCGCCTGCATCCGATGTTGACAAGGCAGTCCAAACTATAGGTCATCCTAGCCCAAAGCGATCGCCTTCCGAATCTTTTGCTGATGGCGTTGCCAAATACGAGGATGGCGCTTATGGAGAAGGCAAGATGTCCACTCTAGAAAATGAGTGCGATCGCCCCAGCAATGTGCAACGCCCTCCTGTGCAAGGGCTGAAGGCGCTGGCTGGTTTCATCGCCTCTGAGTATCCCGATGGCGTTGTTATACCGCAAGAGATGCACAAAAGCCAAGATTCTCCTGCGGCTGAACGTATCTCCAGCCTCCCCCCTGATCAGAAAAAGCACCAAGAGGAACGACAGAATCCTCAATTGGATAACCAAAAGGCGGCATTAGCAACGTTATTGGATGAGCAGTTATCTTTTCAGTCGCAGGTGCAAGCAGCAGAAGATTTAACACTATCGCCGCTAGCTAATTTTGAAAATAGAAATGCTCCGGTAAAAAACCAGATTTCCTTGGCAGGTTCACAAGCGTCTGAGAGCAGTAACTTTCCAGATTTAGGCCCGTTCTCAACTGTAGAGTCAGCCGAGGAGAAATACACCTCAGATAGCGACGTTCAGCCCTGGGAGAATCTCCCAAACCCCACATTTTCAAGCACAAGCCTGAGAACGAATAGGGGCGATATTCCTCACTTTTTAAGTGGGGTTAGGGGGGATAAAACCTTATCCCAACAGGATTGGGCAGAGGAGCCGGTTGTTTTGCCTCGCGTATCGGGAAACGCTGAAAGCAACGGTGTAGATAAAGGAGAGATTTTGGTGAACCAGGAGGCGATCGCTTCTGTAAATGCCACAGAAGAGATTGTCACTCCGACTGAGGAGCTTTCTGGCATGGATATGGATGTAATTATGCAGGCGATCGCTCGTGAGGTCGAACGAGAATACAAAAGATTTTATGGGGATTCATAATGGCAGTTGAATTAGCCAATATCCAACTCAATCGAGTCCATAAAATTGCCACCTTAGAGCAAGCTGCTTTAGTGCATCACCGAGTACCGGGACTGGCGGGTAATGTGGTGCAAGATTTGGGGCGCGACTCAGTACGGTTGCAAATTGAGGGGATATTTTACGGTGCAAACGCCAAAGACGATTTAGAAACCTTGCGGCAGGTTTATAAAGAGAGAAAAGCTGTAGATTTTTTCGCGGAAATTGTCGGACAGGCTTATTTTAGCCAAGTGATCATCGAACAATTTGCCGTTACCCAATCAGCCGACTATCCCGATGAGTTTAGCTATTGTTTGATTGTCACCGAGTATGTTGCCTCCACAGAAACTCCAGCAGCAACAGATCAAGTTAATCAGTCTATTGCAGTAGAGGCAAAAAATTTGATGAATATTGCTAATCTTTCCGATGCCCTTCAGATGGGGTTGCTGCCAGAAATTACCAATCCGATTGAACCCTTAAAAGGAGCATTGGAGCCAGTTAAGGAAGCGACAAAAAACTTTTCAGAGGTTACACAAGGATTGAGAGCCATCTTTGGAATCTAAGAGTAGCGAACTGATCCAAGCAGAGAGAACACTACAGACAACAGAAGAACTGAGGTTACCCATGTCACTTTCGATTACAGAGAACTTACAAGAAATTCAACCCCAAGCAACCTTTGTCGATACTCAAAATCAACTGACTCAAACGATACAAGAGATATCAACACTCAATCCCACTCTTCCCAACCTAGCAATTTATCGGGAAAAACTCAGCTTTCCCGACATTTCCCTCGGTAATCTAGACGAGCAAATTTCGGCATTTCCTTTTTCGCCTGATGAAATCAAGGTACAGCTAACCGGAAAAATTGACCAAATCAAAGCCATTAATACAGAATCACTTCTGCAAGCCATTCCAGAAAATCCGGGTGCTGATACGTTCAAAGACTTAACAATTGCTACTGAGATTCAAAACACCGTTTCCTCGCTCGCACAAGACTTGACAGGTAGCTTCAGTATTGGAGAAGTACCGCCAGCAGCAAAGACTATTTTTGGGGAGTTTGAAGAGTTTGTTACCAAAGCGGGGATGCTTCCTGTCCGGACTTTGGATGCCCTATTTAAGGTATTTAAAAAGCTATTAGATAAACTGTCTAACCCCGATGAGTTACTCAGTACAATTGGCTCGGAGCAGTTAACCGAAGTTTTTGTTAATCAGATTCGTTCGCTTGCTGAAAAGCTGCCATCGGAAGCGATTAAGCGGATTGAATTTAACCTTCAGCAGCGCAGTCAATTGCTTGGAGAGTATAAGACTCTGTTAGAATCCATCGAACCCAATACGCTTACCAAAGAGCAAATTAAAGCTTATAGACAAAGTCTCAGAAGAATTGCGAAGGACATCGAAGCTATTGAGACCCGGAATGCTGTTGCTGTAGCCAATTTGCAGCAATTTGAGCTGGAAAAGTTTAAAACAGAACTTTCCAATTTAGCCAAGATAGAATCGAATAATCCTAATGTTGGCGGGTTAAGCATTCTGTTCAATAAAATTAAGGAATATATTAGCACGTTACAATCAAAAATTACTGAGATTACAGGCAAGTTAAGGGAATTTACTAAAAAAATTCCGCAACTGATTGAAGAAGGGATAAGGAAAGCCGAACAAGTTGCCACTAAGGTTACTGGAGCAATTGCCGACAAGCTAGGAAGCGCCAAGGAACTACTCAACAAGTTAACAGCCTACTTACAGGAAGCAATTAACAAGCTGAAAAAATTTGTTGAAGATACCTGTAAAAAGTCTACAGAATTTGTCAAGCCAGTTAAAGAAAAGGTTAATCAATTTTCAGCTCAAGCTGTAGATACCATTGACGAACTCGCAAACACAATTGAAGACAAAACTGAAAGTTTAGGAGAGTCCCTTGATAAATTTAATAAAAAGATTAAGACTGACCTAAATCGAGAACAGCTAGAGAAAAAAATTAAGGAACTGCTCGATAAAATTACTAGCGTTCTGGATAGCCCTGCGGTTAATAAGGCATTAGCAGAGGCGGAGTCAGGAATGAAAACGATTACTGACAGCCTCCAAAAAGTAACGCTGGAACCGACATTTCAGGCTGTGGTTACTAAGAGCCGTGAGGTAGAAAGGCAATTAAAAGAGGTTGATGTTTCTCAGCTGAGTACGGTACAAAAAACCGCATTGAAGGTAGGGTGTGAGGTAATTAGACAGGTTGATGTTCCCGGTACGGTTAATCCGGAATTGCAAGCCGCGTTTGAGGAGATTCTTGCACCTCTAGAAAATATTGTCACTTCCATAGAAGTGGAATTTTATAAAATTGACCAAAAGGTTCAAGATTTTGAACCGGGAAGGCTGGCAGCCGAATTTTTAGACCCTTATATTGATACCTTGGTCAATAAACTCAAAGATTATAAGCCTTCGACTCTCCTCAAGCCTGTCTATGACTTTTATCAAGAGTTGCTGGGTAAGCTAAACGTTATTGACCCCAGACGCTTACTGGATAAGTTAGAGGAACTTTATCAAAAGTTAATTGATGCGATCGCTTCCCTAGAACCGTCAGAAATTAGCAAGTTCCTGAACCAGCAGTTGTCAGCGGTAAGGAGACAACTGGATGAGTTGCCTGTTGAAAGGATAGTGAACAAGGTAAAGGAGGCGCTAAACTCCGTTGATAAGCTAATGTCGAGTTTGGGATTGGGGGATGTCCTGAAGTCTGATTTCTGGAAGAATCTGGAAGAAATTTTAACCTTTAGCGTGGCTGACAAAATCAAATCAGTGGAGGAAATTAAAGACAGGTTAGTCAGTAAAATTAACACTATTGACGAGCAGAAATTGCAAGAGGAATTGACCAAGCTGCAAGAGGCGATCGCAAGCTATGTCCAAATTGATGCCGTGGCAGAATTGGGAATAGATATCAGTGGTATGACAGCAGCGGCAGCTCAACTTCAGGTAGCACTTGAACAGTTACAATTCACTTGGAATCAACAGCAACCCAAACTCAATAACTTCCAACCGCTTGTAGAAATTTATGTCGATTACAAAGACTTACAAAAGCGCTTAGCTGACTTATTTCAAGCAGCAACTCAACCGGATAATCTTGTTGAAGATGTTGAAACTCTCTTAAGAGCTAATCCTACAACAATTAAGCCGCCCAAGACGGAACGAGAGAAACTGCTCGGAATTATTCCAGACACTCAGGGAGGGAAGGAACGGTTAATTGACCAATTTAAGCAAGCCATCCCCCAAGAGTTAGAGCAACAATTTATCAAACCCATTAAGGAGATTTTGCAGGCGATAGACACTCTTCTAGCGCAGCCCCGCCTGGTTCTCAATGATGTCAAAAACGTCATTCAAACAATAGAGGATGCTCCCCGACGCTTGCTAACTATTCTGGAACGTGTAGCCACGAGTCTGGGGAATACGATTAGGAGTGCGATTAATGCTGTCAAGGAAGCCATTAACGACTTGGGCAGTCAGGTGACTGATGCTTTAAAGCAGATTTATGAGAATATCATCAAGACGCTCAAGTTACTCAGTCCCCGACGCATCTTAAACTCGTTTGACGACAGCGATTTTAAGAACTTAGAAGGGTTGATTGATAAGCTAGTTGCGGCGAAAGACAAGGTATCTCAGTATATTGTTAGCAAGCTTCCGAAAGAGGTCAGAGAGTTATTACCCCTCAAGAAGGAAGGTGCAAAGAAAGCTGTTATTATCGCTTTGAATGACTTGTTATTCGACAGCGACTTCTACAGCCAAGAGCGTTTTCAGGAGGTAAAACTCACTGTAGATGCTCAGGTGAGCCTGCTGGAATCCGCTGAGAATGAGTCAGATTTTGCTCATCGCAACCGCTCGTTACTAGAAGCGGCATATCCAACGGAAATTGTCAAGAATTTGGAAGCTATTTTCCCGTATTTTAAAGATAAGCTAGCAAAACTTTACCCGACCGAGCTAGTGAACCAACTGAATATTCTGCATGGGAGTATTGTGTCGTTTATCGATACTATTCCCAAAGCTTTAGGTAATGCTCTTAATCAAAAGTATCGAGAAAAAGTCTTGACAAAGATGCAGAAATTACGCGAGAGCATCGATAAGATTTTCAAAGCGTTACGAGCACGGCTTGTGGGACTCCAAAGTGAGTTAGAAATTGGCTTGGAGGATGTAGCAGATGGCTTCGATCGCCTGCTGAATGCCTTACCTGTATAGGGAATGGGGGAGATGTTGAAAGTCAGTTATAAAATAACCATCGGTACGGCAGTTTATACGCCTGGGAATCAAACACCCTTGCATGAAGTGCGATCGCATTCTTCCCTGGATGTCCCCGCCAACACTTGCCGCATTATCTTGGGGTTGACAAAGGATGTAACCATTGCACCAGATGACGCGGTAAGTGTGGAATTAGGCGACGAACGAAACCAGACGCTAGTATTCACAGGTAAAGTCAGTACTGTAGACTGGGGAATTGACCGAGTAAGCATCTATGCTGATAGCTCATTTGCCAAGCTAACGAGTGCCAGATTTAATCTGCTTTATGAAAAGTCTAGCGCTGGCGATATTGTCCGAGATATCGTGCAAAATCGCCTGAAGGTGGCAGTTGAGAACGTAGAAAGCGGACTGCAATTTCCCGTCTATGCCATTGGCGATCGCTCTCCCGCCTACGATCATCTGAAAACTTTATCTCAGCAGTGCGGCTTTGACTTCTATGCCAATGTTCAAGATAAGGCAGTCTTTGCCCAATATCAAGCCGCTGCCACCCATGACTGCAACTATGGGGTTAATATTCTCAACTTCAATTTAGATCAGTCAACAAAGCGCATAACTAAAGTAGAAGTTTACGGCGAAAGTCCTAGCAGTCAAGGACAAGGACAGCAAGCTTATTCCTGGTTGACTAAACAAGACGTTAAAGGCTCTGCTGGTTCTAATTCTGGCATCAATGTGCGGCGTGCTGACCCTACTGCCCGTACTCAACAAATAGCCGATAAAGTTGCCGCAGCGCTATTAGAAAACCTGCGTCAAAAACAGCGGGGAAGCGTCAAAGTGCTGGGAACCCCCTATGTTAAGTTAGGGGACGCGGTAAACGTGTCGCAGATGCCGGTTAGCCAGCTGAATGGCAGTTTCAAAGTCATTGGAGTAACTCACTGCCTCAACCACCGCAGCGGGTTTTATACAACAATTGCTTGGGAGGAAGCTTAATGGAGTCAATTGTCGGGGTGATGAAAAAAGTTGCCCAAGCTGAAGTCGAGAAAATTTTTACCACGGAATTAGGGATAGTAACTGCCGTTTTCCCTCATGCTTCGGAAAGCGATAAGGATAACTATCAATGTTCCGTCAAGCTGAAGAACTACAAGCAACCCGACGGGCAAGATTTTGAACTGCGAAAAGTGCCAGTCATGACCCCCCACATGGGATTAGTCAATATTCCCAATGTCGGTGACTTGGTGCTGATTAACTTTATCGGCGGTAATATCAACGCTCCTATCATTATTGGTCGTCTTTACAATGATGAAGACCAACCGCCAGTTAATAAAGAAAAAGAATTTATCTTGCAGCAAAATTCCAAAGATGGCAGTTGCTTGAAAATTGATAGTGAAGGGGTAGTGACGGTTACCAGCAAAAATCAAAAAAATGTTTTCACCGTTAAAGACGAAGAGATTAGCGCTAAGACGGAAAAATGCAACCTGATTCTTACAGGTGAGGATGCCACTCTCGCCAATAGTCAATGTACCGTTGCTCTGAAAGGCGGTAACATTACTATCGACAATGGAACTTGCAAAATTACGGTAGAAACAGGCGGAATTACTATTGATGCAGCTAGTAGCAATGTAACGGTAAAAAGTGTGGGTTCAATTAAAATCGGTGACGCGGCTACCTCTTCCATCCAAGTTGGCGGAAGGGTTTTAGCGAATGCTGTAGGGGATAACGATGACATTATTCTGAGTACTCACACCCACGTTGGTAATCTCGGTGCGCCTTGTCCCGTGATGATTCCAACTGAAAAAATTAATTCCATTCAAGCCAAGATTAGAAATACCCAAGTCGGATAAAGGCGATGCTCGATTATGGTGAGAATTAAAGGGGCAAATAGTGACTACGCTTACAGCCTGAAAACAGGGCAAATCGAAGAACAAAAAGGTAATCATCCAGTTTATCTAAAAATCTTTGTTTGTCCTTATGATGAACCGAGTCGCGTCGAACAGAATGACGGTAAGGTGTGTGAGGGGACAGACAAAGACTGCCCCCATGAGGGCGATAAACAGGGTCATGCCCTAATTTCTTTGCATGAGACAGAGGGCATTTCTTTAGTTAGCCAAAAATCTATTAAAGCGCAAGGTAATTTCGCAGTTGAGCCGCAAAAGGGGAAACAAATTTTAAATGTTTCAGAAAAGGAGATAACTGTAAAAGCTCCTCTTAATCTTAATGATGCTTTAGTCGTGAAGCCGCCAGAGAATCAAAAAATCGTGTTGGAAGTAGCGACAAATACGTCTTTGGTCATCAAGGCGAAAGGGGGTAACAACGTCAGTGTCAAGATTTCCGACGCTGGAATTTCTCTCCAGGTAGGCGATAAGGCAAAAATTCAAATTGGGTCGCAAGGAGATATCGAGTTATCTACTCCCAATAATTCTGGAACCGTCAAAGTTAAGGGAAATTTAGAAGTGACGGGAGATGTAACGGTTGCAGGCAAAAAACTTCCGAAACAATAATAAATAAAATTCACAGGGATATTTTATTGTGAAAAAGGTCGAATGACGATGAATGAAATTGACCTTCTTTTTACCAGACAGCAGAACAAGCAGATTCCAACTGACCGGGAAGTTGCCACGCTGAAAGCAGATAGGGGAGACTTAGCAATAACTGGGGGATTGAATAATCTTGCTCAGGCAATTTTAAACCGACTCTGTACCCGTAAGGGAGAATTAGCCGCTTTAGGACATCCTGATTATGGTTCTCGGTTATATCTATTAATGGGTGAGCTTAATAATACGCGGACGCAGCGGTTGGCAGAACTGTATATCCGCGAATGTTTGCAGGCAGAACCCCGCATTGAAGAAATTCTGGAAATTGTTTTTGAACCCCCGTCTGACATCTTCGATCGCAGCAGGCTTAAGGTACGAGTAACGGTTAAGCCAGTGGGTGAGGAGACAACGTTAAGCCTGGGTCTATCCCTAGCTGGAGTATAAACAATGGTGTTTGAACAGAAAAGCTTTACCCAAATTTTTGAGGCGATGCGCGATCGCACTCCCCCTTCTCTCACGGACTTCACGGAAGGAAGTGTGGTGCGGACGATGTACGAGTCCTTCGCCTACGAACTGGCGGTGCTGTACGCGCAGATGGAAAAAGTGTATCTCTCCGCTTACGTCGATACAGCTGAAGGCGCACAATTAGACATGGTAGTCGCCATCCTGGGAATTAAGCGGGGTGAGCCAGATTTTGCTGCAGGGACGGTGACGTTTAAGCGAGATTTGGGAATTGATGAAGATATTGTCATTCCCCTCGGCACCCTTGTCACTACCGAAGATACAGAAGCTGCTCCTAAAAAAGCTTACCAAACTATTGAATTCAAAACGATTCCTCGCAACCAAAAATCAGTCCGGGTGAGAGTTCAAGCTGTGCGCCGGGGAGAAATTGAAGTTACCGATGCCCAGACAATTACAGTCATGCCGCAACCCGTACCGGGGGTAAAGTCTGTTACGAACGAAGAACGGATCGCCTTCACCGGGAAGCAACGGGAGACAGACGAAGAATTACGCGATCGCGCCAAGAAAACTCTCCTTGCTGCCAGTGGTGCCAACATCACCGCCATTGAAAATGCGCTCATTTCTCTACCTGGAGTCAGGGGAGTGCAAGTGAGAGAAAATTTCCACTTTGCCAGGGGAAAAGTTACATTAACCAAGTCAGGAGAGGGAGAGGTTAAAATTCCCAAAGGCACAAAGCTAACCATCACCGACAAAAGTTTTAAAACCACAAAAAATGTCACCCTCAGTAACAACCAGCCTATCGAAGTAGACGTAAAAGCCTTAGTCCAAGGTGAGGTAGGTGAATTAATTGAGGGTTCAAACAACTGGGATAAACCAGCAGATTATCCAGAAGTTACAGTTAGAAATGCCGAGCCAATCTTACTCAAAGACTTTGGCATGATTGAGGTTTTTGTAGACGGCATCGACTTCACCGATAACAACAAAGTTAGCCAACTCAAGCAGGAAATTGACCGAGTACGAGCCGCCGGAATCTATGTTTTACTCAGAGCAGCGGAGTCTGTCACTATTGATGGCGTGTTTCAGATAGAATTAGCTACTGGGTTAAAGTTATCGCCCGAAGAACAAACTAAGCTGGAAGAACAAGTCCAGAATACAATTATTGCTTATATCAACGAGCAGAGAATAGGACAGCCGCTTTTGATTTCTCAAATAACCAAAAAAATATTAGAAATCAAAGGCGTTAACGACCTAACAGAATTTACTTTCTACACTCAGCGGGAGGGAGAAGACAAAGAACCCGTTACCAACAACAAGCGGCTGGACGTTGATATCTTAGAAAGGGTTACTGCAGGTTCTATCCGAGTTGCGTCAGGAATTAAATCTTTGCTCGTGGACGTTCAGATCAAAGCTCAAAACCTTGATGAGACTGAACATAAAAAGATAGAAAAAGCCCTCCAGCAATGCTTTAAGAATAAAGCTCAAGGACAAAGCATCACAAAAAGTGAAATTGAAGCTCAAATTAGTAATGTAGAGGTTAAGCTTATCCCCCATTACTCCTTCTGGCAGCCCTCTAAACTCTTTGATGGCGAAACTGTTGAAATTAGCATTGTCGAACAACTTCAACTGAAGAGTGTCTTCATCTACGAACGATTTTTGGATATTACTGGCGCTCTCAAGCTTACTTTTCGGACTACGACAACATCCGATGAACAGCAGCAAGCTTATGCAGGGGTAAGAATTAAAATTGAAGAATACTTGGAGAATTTGCAGCCAGAACAGGATGTGGAAATAGAGAAAATAGTCCAGGCTACCAGAACTGTAACACCAGTTTTAAGCGTAGCTTGGCGGCTTGAGGATTTCCGGGTTTTCAATGTAGAGAAACCGGAGGAGAGAGTTAATAATAATCAAATCAGTGTCAAAAAATTTGAGAAACCCCGATTAGCAACCAACTTTATCATTGCTAGCCAGGATAGCGAGCTTCGGTCAGTAAAAATTAACATCACTGCTGTTACGCTCCGACTTAACCTTGTCGGACAAATTCCTGAAGATAACTCAGAACAAATCAGCGCAGCAATCAAAACAGCGATCGCTCATATTTTCACTCAACCTCTCCATCAAGAGTTACAACAAAAAATACCAGCAGGTAAAGCGGTAATTTACGAACACTTCAAAACCGATTTCCTACTCCTGATTCGCCAAAAGGCTCTCAATCTATCACTGGAAACTCTTCAAAGTTTAACGAAAAACGACAATCAAATCGCTAATACTGCCAGAACTTTCATCAGAAACGCTGACTATAAGCTCGATAAATTAGTCATTAACGGCGACGATGAACATAAAAATATTTTCATTCGCTCTGTAGAGAAAGCAGAAATCCAGCCCATTTCGCTAGCAGGCAAAAATCTAGAAATTACCTTTGAAATCCCTCCAGCAGCAGGCTCGTGAGCATCACCGAGTTTAAAGATTAGAGTATCATCACTATGGAAGAACGGCGGGGAAAAACCATCAGCATTACCAGTCGGTTTCCCGACTTCTACAACGCAGAAAACGTTGACAGTCTGCTTTATAAGTTTGTTGATGTCTTTGGTCAATTACTAGAGACAACGGAAGCAGACTTATTTAAAGTCATGCGCTCCCATTTTGTAGACACCGCCGATAATGAGGGATCTAAAGGCTTCGTCGCCAATCAAAAGGGAGACTTAGATAAAATCCTGTCCTTATACTTAGAAGCGTTGGGAGGAACCTCCCAACTCATGCAGGTAAACCGCAAGTTTTATAGTGGTGCTTTCAAAGACATCAAGAGCATTGTCAATAAACTTCATTCAGGTACAGATTCCCTTTCTAAGTACTTAAGGGATAGTTTTTCATCAGCAAACCGCCGCCTCCTCAACCGCTACCATGTTTCCCATGCCCGATTTACACCCCAAGCCCTTAAAAATCCAGGGAGTTTAGCGGTTAAGCTGTTAGTGGCTAAGGATAAACTGAGTCAATATCTCCAAAGCCAACTTTCTGCAACAACCCGACACCTACTGGAAAACTATGATGGTTCTGATTCACCCCCAGCCCCCTTACTAGAAGCGCTAGTAGAAGAACTCAACAAACAACTAAAAAATCCTTCGTTTACCCAGAAAAATCAGGAATACTTCGATAAGTTACTGCTTCCAGAAGAGGCAAAACGACTGCGTCAACAAGGAGCAATTGGCGAAGACAGAGAACGCCTGCATCGAATGCTTTTAGAAGCTGCCTATCCAGAGGAAATTGCTCACAGCAATATTCCACCGATAGCAGAATTAGAGAAGGTGCTGATTGATGAATTTAATCGCTCTCTTCAAGACCCCAAGCTTGCTGACTTTGCCACAACTGTCAAAATATCTGATGAACTAGAACAAGAAACATTTAATCGCCTGCTGTTAGAGTCTGCGTATCCCAACGAAATTAACAATAATTACACACCCTACCGGGAACGACTAAAGGGTCTAATTCAAATTTTGCGTCGGGGGGCTGCTACCAAACAGGGTATTATTGATTTAGTTGCTGCTAATTTAGGAATTGTCGGCAACTCTCCAGCAGCGCAAGCAGCAAAGGAGCAAATTCAGTTAGAAGAATTCAATCCGGAACTAACCTGGGTTCGTCCTCCGGGGGAGTTGCCAACAACACCAATCTATCGCTATCCTCTAAGAATAATTGACGAATTTGAGACAGAAAATCCCAACCCAATAGAGCAGAATATAGAAATTTTCCTAGAGGTACGCGACAACTTACCCGTCGATTCTTTAGTCAACGTGTCGGTTATCTGTCTTGATACTGGGAAGTCTGTTACCTACACGGGAACGGTGAAAGCGGGAGATGTGCTGTCCTTTAGGGAAGATACCGCTTTCAGAAATGGTCAACCTTTTGCCACTCAGGGACGAACGCCGCTTTTACCAATAGGAACATCTCGCTGGCGATTTACTGCTGAAATAACACAAGGACAACCAGCAGCAAGATTTGACGAACACCGCTTCGATCGCTCAACCCTTGTCTTTTCCGACATCATTGTTGACCTCGAAATCCGGTTATACAAGCTCAATCCAGGAGTTTTTCAGGTAAAAATTCCGTGGGATATTCCTGGCTTTACTAATAAATTTGATGAAGCTAGCGACCATCCCCGTAACCAAATTTCCGGAATTATTGAGAAAGTCAAAGCAGCAGGCGTACTCTCGATCATCAACTACGAGAAACGCTTTTTGGAAACACACGATCTAGTTGATAAGTTAAAAGTTTTAATAGAAAGTGCGCCCTTAGTTGAAGAACACATCGTCGAAGAAGGCAACTTTGATATTGGCAGTTACCAAATTCCCTATCCTAAGGGTATTCAGCACGAAATTGTGGATAATTTTGTAGTTTCCGGAGTTTTTGACTACACTGGCTTTGATACGCTCAATCGCTTTGCCTAAATAGGAGTAACAACAATGAAAATTGCCGAAGCACTGGATATGAAAGGAAGGCTAACAATCCAAAAATTTAATCCTTATGGTCAACTAATCGATGCCATTAAAGCCAATAATTTCATTGTATATACAGGGCGTGACTTGGTTGCCCAGTTATTTCTCGGTCAACCGATAGGGCGAATTCAGTATATTGCTGTAGGAACGGGAACGGAACGTGTTAAACCAATAGAAGATAAAAGCCTGAGGCAGGAAGTGTTTCGTAAAGAAATTAAACCTGATCCAAGTTTCAGCGATACAGAGGAAAAAGAAATTCAAACGGAGAATGGAGTAGTTAAGCAAAAAAATCGCAGAGTAATCGTTAGTGCAGACCTAGACTACGGGGAACCCGATAAGGAATATGAACTAACTGAAGCAGGTTTGTTTAATGCCCAAACAGGAGGCATTATGTACAACCGAGTCGTATTCCCCAGGATTACTAAAACCAAAGATTTTAAACTGACTTTGTTGTGGGAAATTATATTTTGAGGTCGAGACGATGACAAACAGCAACGGTAAATTTGCACACCAAGACAAAAAACCAGGCGATTTAATTCTTTCTGCTGATTGGAATAAAGCCATGCAGGAAGTCGTCCGCCTTGAAGATGACAAAATTAACAGAAAAGGCGCTGATACAATCCAAGGTTCGCTGAAAATTACAGAAGCGCTTCAGGTCAATGGCAACGTCACCCTTGGAAAAGGGATAAACACAATTCAAGGGTCACTGGCGATCGCAGAATCACTTCAAGTCAATGGCAACGTCACCCTTGGAAGAGGGAGAAATACAATTCAAGGGTCACTGGCGATCGCAGAATCACTTCAAGTCAATGGCAACGTCGGCATTGGCACGACTACACCAACTGCCAGATTGGAAGTAGCTGGCAAGACGAAGACAACCGAATTGGAAGCTGGCAGCACACAGATTGGTGGATTTACTGGAGAAGACAAGGATGAATGGCCCAAGGTGGCATGGTACAGAGATACACCGAATAACTGGGATGAGGGACTGATCAAGCATTCCTCTAATAAAGGTTTCTTTAAAAGAGCAGGATTTGGTATACACATCCATTCTTCTAAAGATTGGGGCATCTGGTCTACCGATTGGACTCCGCTGTTTGGTGTGGAAGGAGGAACTGGCAATACACGTATAAAGGGTAATCTGTCTGTCGAAGGCAACATTGGTATCGGGACACCCAATCCAAGATCGGCGTTAGATACTGGTATCGGTGTCATGACTGGCGCTGCTAATGATTATCAGAAAGCCCAATATACTTTGAGCGGTGGTGGAACAGTCACCTGGGAAGGACCAGGAGGACGCTTGAAGTGGACTAATCGATTTATAGCCATATCAATGGGAATCTCAAAGTCTTTTTCAGAAGAAAAAAAATACCACGAGAAATTTGGATACATTGATATCGGGATGCCAATTTCCGATATACCCGCAGCTCAGGTATATGATGAAGCCGCACGAAAAGTTGATGCAAACGGAGTTGTTCTCAACGCCTGGGAAGCTCTCTATGCAGTTCACACGGTGGGTGGCGACAACACTCAAGTCAGCCTCCAGATTGTTAGACATAGGCGCGCTTTTTATGCTCCGAGCAACTGGTTGTTAATCGCTGTAGTTAACGGAGATGATGGGACTGTCAAACTAGGTACGGGTGTGATAATAAGTGCCAAGAGTTCTTCTTCTAAAGGTAGCCCTTTACCATGCGGTACGATTCTCATGTGGTCTGGCAGAAGTGATAATATCCCTGATGGCTGGGCGCTTTGTGACGGGAATAACAGCACTCCAGATTTAAGGTCACGCTTTATTGTAGGTGCTGGAGCAGGCGGAAACCCTCCCTACAATCCTGGTACATTCGGTGAACCCGATCAACATAACCATGCTGTGGACGTACCCGCTGGAACTTTTTCCACCAATTGGTCAGGGGAACACAGCCACTCTTTCCCGCCTGAGTGGTACAAACGCGAGCTTGATAAGGGCAATTTTAGCGGTATAGATACTGGTGGCCTTGATGTGAAACACCAAGCAACCCAAAACGCTGGTGGTCATACCCATACGGTTACAGTTGACTATGGCGTATTCAACAGTGGTTTAAGCTCAGGACATAATCGCCCCAAATGGTACTCACTTTGCCTAATTATGAAATTGTTCTAATTCTCAGATTGGAAATTTTAATGTACTGAATTATCATCACTCTCAACCTGGAGAAGAGCGATGTTCAACCTTTGTGATATTTTTCGCGTCGGCATCGCTCAAAAATACTGAACAATTAAAGTAACTAATAATTAGGTGATGTGAATGAAACAGCAACTTGAACAACGTCTTCAAGAACTAAAATCTGAGTTTGAAGCGGGTCAAAAAGTCCTTGCTGACTTAGAAGCAAAACAGACGAGTGTCAGGGAAACTATCCTCCGCATCAGTGGTGCAATTCAGGTGATAGAAGAAGAACTCGCTAAAGCTAACAGCGACAACAACAGTGAATTGCCTCAGCAATCCCAACTAGAAGCCGTAGAAACCCTGCAAGAACTTTGATACACAATCTACTCGTCCAAATTAGCAAGCTACTTCAGACTGAATTGGCTGGGGTAATTTCCCAGCCAACAACCCAGATTGTAGCTGTACCAATAGCCCAATCAACAGCACCAGTGTTGCCAGGAATTACCGTTTATCCTGGTAAGTTGGAAATCAGTCAAAATCTTAGAGAAAGCAGTTCCAATCAACCACGCGCTCAAAAACTGCGTCAAGAGATTGCCATAGATTCTTCTAATCCGGCTGTATCCTATCAACTCGAAAAGCCACCGATAAGAGAATCAATTTCTTGCAAATTCATTATTGCAGAAGAAGAAAAACTCTTAAAATCAGGCAAAGATTTTACTATTGATTACGAACAATCTACAATTACCTTTGCAGCGCGAGATGAACTCGCAAAAGCAAGTAAAATTTTACTAGAATACTCATCCCTTGTTGGTGTCTTAACTGTTCGAGAGTTTCAGCAAGAATTTTTTATCCATATTTATGACTCTAATCCAGCAAACTTGGAAAAATTAATCTCACTGGTTACTGGAAGTATTTTAATAAACCAAGAGCCGTTAATTCAAAATTATAATTTTACAGAACCGACCCAATATCAAACGCAAAATGATGGTATTATTACTACCCATTTTCTTAATAAAATTAATTTTATAGAGGGCAATTATAACACTCTGATAGATAAATTTGAATTCCAGATTAAATTTAAAACATTCGGTCAATTAAAAGTAACAAAAACAGTTACGGAAGCTCTGGATATTATTGAGAAAGTTAACATTGTTTCTGATGTTTTTAAGCCTTAGAATGCTGAATTAGCAAAGGATTAGAACTCTCAAAAAGCAACACTATTACCGAAATCTAAATGCGATCGCATTTTCATCTTCCCCATGTCTTGCTGAATTGATCAGGGTTGGTGAGAGTGCGATCGCGTTGTCTATTCGCGAATGATAGGTATGGCAGCATTCTAAGCCAGCATATACTTGATGTACCGCGAGCTTAGGTGGTAAAAATGCTTCTGGCTGTCAGTAGGGACGCGGGATGCGGATTTTAGCACAGCCCAATAATCATGAGAATCAGCAGCAGATGCGCGATCGCACATCATAACGCCAACACTGTCTTTAGCCAGTTACACTATTTATTTTTATAGGTTTGCTATGTCACACTTTTATTTTGATTCTGAGAATAACGGACACAGGTCATTTGAGTTACCGGGGGCGAGACCCCATTACAACCCCGATCGCCCTGGACAAGTCCAGCATATCTTCCTAGATTTAGATCTGGATATTCCTAATCAAAGCTTTAGTGGGACTTGTACAGTCGCACTCCTGCCCATCCGTCATGGCATCAAGCACCTAACCTTGGATGCCGTTAACCTCAATATCCAATCCGTGCAGGTGGAGGGAACGCCTCAATCCTTTGACTACGATGGCGAACAACTGCACATTCAACTTCAGACACCCACTGAAGCAGGCAAAGAAATTAAAATTGCGATCGCCTACAACGTTGAAAAACCCCAACGAGGCCTTTACTTCATCAGTCCCGATCAACATTACCCCAACAAACCCACCCAAGTCTGGACTCAAGGCGAAGATGAAGACTCTCGCTTCTGGTTCCCCTGCTTTGACTATCCCGGCCAGTTAGCCACTTCGGAAATTCGCGTCAACGTCCCCAAACCCTTTATTGCCATTTCCAACGGCGAACTGATTGCCACAGAAGATAAAGGCGATCGCATAATTTACCACTGGTTGCAGCAGCAAGTTCATCCTACTTATTTAATGACCTTAGCTGTAGGTGACTTTGCCGAAATTCGCGATGAGTGGAAAGGCAAACCCGTTACCTATTATGTCGAAAAGGGGTATGAGGAAGATGCCCGCCGCAGCATGGGCAAAACCCCTCGGATGATCGAATTTTTCAGTGAAAAATTTGGCTATCCTTACCCCTATCCCAAGTACGCCCAAGTTTGCGTTGACGACTTCATCTTTGGTGGGATGGAGAACACCTCCACTACCTTACTCACCGATCGCTGCTTGCTGGATGAACGCGCTGCCATTGATAACCTGCGGACTGAAAGCTTAGTCGCCCACGAACTCGCCCACCAGTGGTTTGGTGATTTAGTCGTCATCAAGCACTGGTCTCATGCTTGGATTAAGGAAGGAATGGCTTCCTATTCCGAAGTATTTTGGGTCGAAGACGAGTATGGCAAAGATGATGCAGCTTATTACCTGTTAGGTGAGGCCCGCAGTTACATCTCCGAAGACAGTTCCCGCTATCGCCGCCCCATCGTCACTCATGTTTATCGAGAAGCGATCGAACTGTACGATCGCCACCTCTATGAAAAAGGGGCCTGTGTCTACCACATGATTCGTACCGAGTTGGGAGATGAGTTGTTCTGGAAGGCCATTCACACCTTTGTCCAAGACAACGCCCACAATACGGTAGAAACCATTGACCTACTACGGGCGATCGAAAAAGCCACCGGTCGCAATCTTTTATTCCTATTCGATCAGTACGTTTTTCGGGGTGGCCATCCTGACTACAAAGTTGCCTATTCCTGGGATGGAGATAGCCAGTTGGCAAAAGTTACAGTAATGCAGACTCAAGCCAAAGAGGGTAAAAACGGCAGCAGCAGTGAGTTATTTGACCTAAAAATTCCCATTGCCTTTGGTTACGTGGAGCAGGAGTCAGGAGTCAGGGGGGATGTAAAACTCAAAACTTTTACGGTGCGAATTCACGAACGGGAGCAGAGTTTCTACTTCCCCTTAGAGCAAAAGCCCCAATTCATCAGCTTTGATTGTGGGAACAACTACCTCAAAACCGTTGCTCTGGAATACCCCACACCTGAACTTAAAGCTCAGTTGCAATTTGACCCCGATCCCATCTCCCGGATCTACGCGGCGAAAGCACTGGCGAAAAAGGGGGGTTTGGAAGCGGTTAAAGCGCTTGCCGATGCCTTGACTCATGATTCCTTCTGGGGTGTCCGGGTAGAAGTGGCGAAACAACTGGTGCAGGTGAAACTGGATCAGGTGGCAGAGGCTTTAATGCCGGGTCTCAAAGACGATAATGCTTATGTGCGTCGGTCAGTGGTGGAAGCTTTGAGTCAAATCAAGACCCAAGAAAGCTATGAGGCGATCAAACAGTTACTCATTGATGGTGATGCTAGCTACTACGTGGAAGCGTCTGCTGCTGCCGCACTGGGCAAAATGGTTTCAGCTAATCTCAAAAATAAGGAGGATGATACTCTCCAAGTCCTCACCAACGTTTTAAGAGAACGGATGGGTTGGAATGAGGTGGTGCGTAGCGGTGCGATCGCAGGTTTGAGTCAGATGAAGTCCTCACCCGTTGCCTTGGACGTGATTATGGAATACGCCTATTCTGGTGTTCCTCAACCCCTACGATTGAGTGCCATTCGGGCATTGGGTGCAATTTCTACAGGTCAAACCCCGAACAATGTGGAGTGGATTCTGGAGCAATTAGAATCCCTATCGGGGGAATCGTTCTTCCTCACCCAAGTGGCTGTGGTTTCCGCTTTAGGGCAAATGGAAACCGCTAAAGCTATTAGCGTTTTGCGATCGCTTGCTGATCAAACTCCCGATGGACGAGTTCGTCGGATAGCAGAGGAAGCGATTCAGAAAGTGCAGAAGAATGTGGGGTCAGACCAAGCGGTTAAACAAATGCGGGAAGAACTTGACCAACTGAAAAAAGAGAATCAGGAACTCAAGAGTCGCCTGGAAAATCTCGAAGCCAAATCCAAGTAGTTCGTTAAGTTTTATTAACAAATAGCTGGGTTTGGAGAAGGCAAAAGGCAAAAGGCAAAAGGCAAAAGGTTCCATTCAGAAAGGGATTCAAACCCCTCCTGAATGGGAGCCAGTGAACTTCGCTCACAGGGGACTTGATACCCTAAACGAGTAAGCTGTAGTGGGCAAAGGACGAAAGCATCCCTGGAGCCTCCTGCCTCCTGCCCTCTGCCTTTTCTGGTCAAGCGCTTTGCCCGTCAAGAGTTATTAGTCCTTAGTTCATACACCGATAGCTCTGGTTCTAGCAGCATATAGGACGGGGATTACAAAATTCACAGAGCAACTAAGGACTAATGACTAATGACAAATGGCTATTTTGCCACAAAGCATTTTGAAACACCCAGCTCTTGTTTTTGGGAATGAGTGATTTTCGCGCTGTAGACATCGTTAGTTCAATCAACATCTGGCAAATGTTCGGTTTTAGGGGCTTCTATGCCCAATTCCCAATTCCCAATTCCCTGTTCCCTGTTCCCCGTTCCCGACTTCTGCAACAAGCCCAATACGATTATTGACGTTTATCTATATCTATCGGCGGTTATAACATTTAAAAGTTTGTACTTTTTTATACTATATTTAAGAAAAAGATAAAAAAACAAATCTAAAGACTAAGAGGCAAAGAATTGGCGTGAGTCAGTATCAACTTGCTTATCCTGCTCAGCAGTTAAGGGAACCCACCAGGCGGTACGATGCAGAAGCGATCGCTCGGCAACACCGTTTCCGACCTTGGGCAGCGATTTGGCGTGCCATTACCATCATTTGGTTCTTCACAAAATTCGTTCTCAGTCTCAAGTGGGATGAATGGCGAAATCAAGCTGAGCAGAACAAGTTGAAACGGGCTGCACAGCTACGGATAATTCTCACGCGCCTTGGCCCCACCTTTATCAAAGTCGGGCAAGCCCTCTCCACACGCCCTGACTTGGTTCGGAAAGATTTTTTAGAGGAACTAATAAAGTTACAAGACCAACTGCCACCCTTTGATAGCGCGATCGCGCTTTCGATTATTGAGGCAGATCTAGGAAAATCGATCACGGAATTATTTCGCGAAATTTCTCCGAAACCCGTAGCGGCAGCGAGTTTAGGTCAAGTCTACCGCGCCTTCCTGCATACAGGGGAAGAAGTCGCGGTTAAGGTGCAGCGTCCTAACTTACTCCCCACTCTCACTCTAGACCTCTACTTGATGCGCTGGGCGGCGAGTTGGCTGGCTCCTTTGTTACCGCTGAATCTAGGGCATGAACTAACTCTAATTGTTGATGAATTCGGTACGAAATTATTCGAGGAAATTGACTACATCAACGAAGGTCGAAACGCTGAGAAATTTGCGAGCAATTTCCGCGATGACCCTACTGTTAAAGTCCCGCAGATTTACTGGAGCTATAGCAGTGTTCGTATTCTTACTCTCGAATGGATTAATGGTTTCAAGCTAACGGATACGGTCAGTATTCGTAATGCTGGACTTGATATAGACAAAGTCATTGAAATCGGCGTAGTCTCTGGTCTGCGGCAGCTGTTAGAGCATGGCTTTTTCCATGCTGACCCTCATCCGGGTAACTTATTTGTTCTACCCGATGGACGGATGGCTTATATTGACTTTGGCATGATGGATCAGCTAGAGCAATATACCAAAGAAACTATCGCTACTTCTATCGTTTACCTGATTAATAAAGACTACGCTGAATTAGCCAAAAACTTTGTCAAGCTCGGCTTTTTGACCCCGGATACAGATATTACGCCCATTATTCCAGCCTTAGAAGTGGTGCTAGGAGAAGCAATGGGTGAAAGTGTCCGTAACTTCAATTTCCAGACGATTACCGATCAGTTCTCGGAGTTGATGTATGATTATCCTTTCCGCGTTCCGGCAAAGTTTGCTCTGATTATCCGTTCGTTGGTGACGCAGGAAGGTTTAGCACTGACCTTAAATCCTAACTTCAAAATTGTTGAAGTCTCTGCCCCCTATGTGGCACGGCGTCTGCTCACGGGTGAAACTCCGGAAATGCGGCGACATTTAATTGAGGTACTGTTTAAGGATGGGAAATTCCAGTGGCAACGGTTGGAAAATATGATTGCGATCGCTCGCTCTGACCAAAGCTTCGATTTACTTCCCACTGCTCAACTGGGATTACAGTATATTCTCTCCGATGAAGGTCAATTTTTGCGGCGTCAGATTTTGATTGCTTTAACCGAAGACGACCGACTTCACACAGAAGAAGTTCAACGGATTTGGAACTTGATTAAAGATGACATAAAACCCGGTCGTTTGTTTAATGTAGCCCTGAGTTCTTTAAGTGAATTGTCCTTTGAGAGAGTAGCTGCTATTCTACCTTTGGCTACGGCACTCAATACCAAGTCCAATTAATCGTCGATCATCAAGGAAAGCGAGCGGTTGCTATCTACTTTTAGAGATTAGCGTTAGGAGTACCGCCGCTAACAACTGGCTGTAAACGGCCAGTTGTGTTCTAAAATCTGCTCAAATCTATAAAACACACAGGAGTGCTTTGTGTATTATTTTCCAGAACCGCCCTATTTCTTGTTGATTTTCGGTTTGTTTGCTGGAATTACCTCTGGAGCAGCATTTGAAGCTACCCTTAAACAAAAAGTACAGGAGTGGAATAAAAACCGTTCCACTCGAACCTTAGCTCAAATGAAAGGATTCCAGTTACTCACTCCGTTTCTGGGAATTGTCTTTGGAATATCCCTCTTCCTCAGCGCTGGATTGGAGATTTTTGGGTTTCCCGCCCTCCTGTCTTATTCTATTGCACTACCTCTGACCTTATTCATTGGTTTCCTCGTTTGGTCTCAATTGGGTAAACTTTTACTTCAATTAGAGCGAGGTGGCTCAAAAGCTCTCGATTTAGATACTTTTTAGGGATTAATTCAGGCAGTAAAATTTTCCTTTATAGTGCATCTCGCCGTTGAATAAAGGTCTTAAATCATCCCCGGATTCTACTTCACTAAATTCCGGGGATTTTTTATAGTAATATCGTGTCCGGTAGCATCGTCATGTTATCGGGCAAATTTGTTCATGGTACCCCTTCGGGGAAGCAAGCTACATGGTTCATAGTTCAGGGTTGATTTAATAACCGCGAATGATAGATACAATAACGATGCCAACGGACTTGATATAACTTGATATTATGCTGTGGCGCATATACTTTGCGCTTGCTCGGGTGAGGGTAAAAAAAGCGAAAGATTTGATTTATCTACCTTTCTCCCTTTACCCCTTCCCCCTTTCCCCTTTACCTTGTTCTTGCACAAGCGGCATTACCTCTGGAGAACGGATGAACTGGTTAAATTCTGCCCGTTATTGCTGCTGAATTTTCTCTAATTCTACCTACAATTCGTTAATATCCATGTGTGCTCTATGCCAAAGGATTCTCTAGAATACACCCAACTGCAAACAAGAGCAGCCAAGTGCTTAGCTCAAAACAACTATGAAGAGGCGATCGCACTCTACGAGCAGTGTGTTGAAATGAATTCGACTGAGGTATCTAATTACTGGTATTTAGGGCTAGCACTGCTTCTTAATGGACAAGAGTTGGAAGCACAAGCCAGCTGGCTATCCATCCTGGTTGAAGCCTCTTCAGAAGAAATAGATAATTGGTCACAAGAGCTGAGAAAAATTTTAGAGTTAAAAGCTTTGCATCAGCAAGAGGTAGGAAATTCCGCACAAGCAGAGCGTATCTATTGGCAAATTTTAGAACAGAATCCAAACTACGCCCAAATCTATCTCAATTTAGCAGAAGTGCTGATAGCACAGGGCAAGATAGATGAGGCTGTTGCGCTATGGAAAAGAATATTTGAAATTGAATTAGATTGCCCTGAAGTACAGGAGGAATTACGTTGTTTGCTAAAAAATGCGAAAGAAAAATTGGGTGACAATCAAGCGAGCTCTTTGCCGATTTATAGACCAGAGGTATTTTCTGTAAGCAATCTGGAGGAGGCAAAAGCTATCATTCTAACTCCAGGGCAGGATACCAGTACTGAAGAACGTTGGATAAAAGAAACTCCTTATTTGCTGGAGCAATTAGGACAAGAACTGCAACCTAATTCGGATGACCTAATTCTAGATTATGGTTGTGGAGTGGGTCGCTTAGCAAAGGAAATAATTGCTCATTATGGCTGCACAATCCTTGGCGTAGATATCAGCAGTCAGATGCTGCAATTGGCAAGCGATTATGTCGGTTCTCAAAAGTTTATAACTAGCTCTCCAGACGCTTTGGAGCGAATGGTTTGCAAGGGCTTAAGAGTAGATCACGCTTATAGTACGTGGGTCATTCAGCATTGTCTTGACCCCCATACTGAAATTAAGCGTATCAAGCAGGCTCTAAAGCCTGGAGGACGTTTTTATATAGTGAATTCACATCATCGCTGTGTTCCATCAGATAAGGGTTGGGTGAATGATGGTATTCAGGTTGCTGCACTTCTGAGAAGGGAGTTTCAGGAAGTTAATTATTCAGTCCTTCCCGAAACAGTAACAACATCCGCAATTGCACAGCATTGTTTTTGTATGACTTTGCAAAATAGCGCTTCGTAAAAATTTGAGCGTTAAATAAAATTATTAATTACACAATAAAGGTCAAAATTAGGGTAAAAAAACCTCGGCTTGTTTGTAGAGCAAATACTCTGCTTGTAGCCGAGGACGAGCATCAGGGTGCATCTAGTACTTCTTTATCCGGCATGATTCTTGCAGCATCAGGAAGTTCTGCGATCGCTCTTTTCGATACTTTTTTCCGCACGTTGCGCTTTGAGAATTAACTCAATGCCTTGGGCGAGCATCGACGGGATAACATCTAGTGGCGACTTGCCAGATAGTACGTCGAGATTGCCCTTCACACTAATGAGTGCAGCTAGCGAGACAAACGCGGCAGCGATGATTCGCGGTAAAAACTTTCGCTGTTTATCTTGACTTTTGCCGATTTCCGTGGATTCAGACTGATTAGTTGATTGGGTTAGCGCGGAAATATCTACTTTGGAATTCTCGATTTTCTTGTTCATATGCCCTTAAAGATTTGCGGTGTCGTTGATAAGACAAGCCTCTCTTTGGGCTTTGCCCATTCAAATTCCCCAAGCAATTCTTAAAGTGCTTATACAATCGGGATTAGCTGCTTGGGGAAAGTTGCCCAAGCGGATAGCGAAGGATTCTTAAGATTCTCTTTATATTTGACTCATGCCAGAGACAGAGAAACGCAATTTTGGCAAGGGAGAACCTCATCTCAGCAATGTACTGCGGTTGGTAAAAGCCTTGCTGTTGCTTGCAGAGAACAAATTAAAGCTGGACGACTCACAGATTAAAGCTGCCGTTAAGGTGGAATGGGTTGCAGACAACAAGCTGTTAGTAACAGGGGAATATCAAGAAAAAATCCGCACAGGAAAAGAGAAACTTGAGTCTGGCACCAACCAACAGGCGTTATGGCAGCTATGCGAGAAAACTGACACGCCTTTGAAACTACCGCAGCGTCGGTGTGAAGACACCTCTCGTACAGAGCAAGAGCGACAAGGTGACGTGGTGCGAAATGCGCTCAACTATTTGGACTATTTGGGAGTGTGGAAGGATGAGCGCCCTGAGAATAAGAGGATTAACAGAAATACGCGGTCTAGGATATTCACCCTCACGCTGAAACATAAAGATGCTTCGCTAGAAGAAAATCTGGGCGTGGTTAAACAGAAGTTGGGGTTGGAAACGTCGCCCTCAACAGAAGATGCTGGTGCGCTTCCCCTTTCTTTCTGGCAAGACTGCTGCCGTAAAATGCTTCCCACAGAGTTATCCATTAATCCCCTGCTAGATGGGGATGGTGTGAGATTATCCCTTGAGGATATCG
>JBFLZA010000019.1:0-29055 GCA_040756535.1 Cyanobacteriota bacterium | reverse complement strand
TGTACCGATCGCGGAAATTAATCCGCCCATGTACGCTACATCTGTCTCCCGTAGAGGACCGAGTACAGTCCAGGGACCCACTAAAAAGTAGCCATGAGCCAAACCAATTTCTATCCCTCGAACTAAGGGAGATACCCATCTGCGGTAGGCTGGTAGGTTATTGATGTAAGCCTTAACGATTGGAGAACTATTGATGGGTGTCTCTAGGTTGCCAACAAAAGGGTCGCCATTATAAGGTCTAACGACCTCTGCATTTCTGGGATCGGCCATACTTACTCTCCTTTTTGTGTGAAAGTTTACACGAGAACTTGAGATCACATTCTACGCAAGTAGGGTTACCTATTTGCAGAAACAGTTGTGACCTTTAGAAAAGTTCATTAAACTTCTTAGCGCTGGAGACTTCATCCCTCCCTGAGGAGAGTACATTCCCTACCTAAAGCAAGGGATTGCACCGAGCGTACCACCAGAGGCGCTCGCCTTCTATATAACTTTAAGAGAAATTCTGTAATCCGACCTCCGAGGATCGCCGCTTTTACTGTGCCCTCCCGTCCGGCTCAAAACGGGATATCGTCATCGTTGAAGTCAGGAGGAGGTGAATCCAAAGGTCGGGGTTTGGCTCCATCTGGGGTCATTTGCAGATCGATCCAGCGTTTAGCGAAATGCAGTGCCTCTTCCTGAGTCTGAGCATTATGAACGGGAATCACGCATTCCCCAGTGGCACTCCACACCTGAACGCAGAATACTGGTCTAGCCTCAATAATCCAACCGCGATAAATTTCTGCTGAACTCATTGTTGGCACTCACGCCTGTGAGCAAGCTGAAGGCTACCCTTCAACCCTAGCATGATTTGAAAGAAGCTGAGTTTTGTACAGGCTTATATAGTATTTATTGAGAAAGGCAATCTTAATATCGATTTAATTCAATGAGACAGCTCCTCAATCAACAACTATACACTGCGCGAAAATACCTGCAACGCCTGATTATCCCCCTATTATTATTCGTTTTTGCTAGTGGGTTTGTTGCGGCACCTGCTAACGCCACTGGCGTCTATCAAATGCCCAACATCCGAGCAGGCGAACCGACTTGGGTGATTGATAAAGCCGAAGTTCTCAGCCGCCTTAACGAAGGACGTTTGAGCAACACTCTGGACAGTTTAGCCAAGAAAACTGGCAATGAAGTCAGGATGATCACCATCCACCGATTAGACTATGGGGAAACAATCGACAGTTTCACAGAAGCACTGTTCAAAAAATGGTTTCCTACCCCGCAAGCGCAAGCGAATCAAATCTTACTGGTGATTGACACCCTCACCAACACAACTGCTATTCGGACAGGTGAATCCGTCGAGTCCGCTATCTCTGGCGAAATCGCCCAGAGTGTAGCAGATGAAACAGTGGCTGTACCACTCCGCAACGGCAACAAGTACAATCAGGCATTATTAGATGCTAGCGATCGCTTAGTCGCTGTCTTGTCTGGTGAACCTGACCCCGGCCCTCCTGTCGTAGAAGATAACATTCAGGTTGCCAGCACTTTTACTAGTGCAGAAGAAACCGACACCAAAAATGCCACCATCTGGGTGGTTGTCATCTTGGTGATTGCCACCGTTGTCCCGATGGCTACTTATTTCTTCTATCAGAGTTTCTCAGGCTAAGCGTTAAGAGGGTTGAAAGTTGGAAGTTGAAGATTTTAAGCTGTAATCTGCAACTTGCTCTCTGTGTTAACCTATAAACCTTCTAGTCCTGAACATACTCTTGCCCATTAACTCGTGCATACTCAGCCCGAACAAACTCTCGTCCCAAATAAGCGGCATGATCGAGCGTTGTGACAGGGCAGGGCTGAGTTTGCTCGAAAATTACAACACACAGTTCTTTGGCGGTTCTGCCAGTAAACAGAGTGCTTTGAGTCCGTTCTACCTTACCCTTTGCTGGAATGACTTTACCCGTTTCCGGGTCAACGGCTAAGCCTTGCTCATTAATGACATTGGTGAAATGCTTGGCACAAATTAGCCCTGCGTCCCGATCTAGATAGATAATGAAATAGCCGCCTGGGTCAAGGTCGAGATGACGATGGGATAGCTTATCATCAATTTCACGCAAAGCATCTACTGTTTGATTCATCTTCCTTTTGAAACAATTCTTCTAATCTTTCCTGTTCCGGTGCTGTGACACCGCAATCAGACTTAATCTTAGTTTAGAAGTTGACCGAAAGTGCGATCGCGCACTGAGTCAAGTCAGTATAAATGGAAACTCACCGAAAACAAGTTCGCTAGCCGGGAAATTTTTCACTGTGACACTCACCCGGTAACTGGCACACTCCTCTGCCTTCCACAATAGAGGACGCGCCCATTTCGCCTTACCTTCAATTGGAAAACAGCAGCATCTTTTACGAAAAGACACTTCTTCTCATGAATTCGGTTAAAGGTATAGATGCCGAGACGCTAGAAGAAGATACCTGGCATTTCAATTAAATCTTCTCAAATTTAAAAACTTTAATTAACCAGTAATCCTTTAGTTCAGACATCAGAACCTGCAATGCTTTTTTTAGTTCAAACTCTTCATCTCTATTCTGAATGTCAGTCACTAACTTATAAATCAGCTCGAAGTTAATCCGATCATCCTTATCCATAATCATAAAGCTACCATTGGGAGTATGGTTAAGCTTTTCTATTTCCTGCTTTCCAACTTCCCCTTTAATTTCGGCATTTCTGCAATCTCTATTGATGATAAATCGTATATCTTTATTGTTTTTAACCAATTCATTGCAATTTTTTATCCGGGAAGTAAAAGCACCTCCATCAACTTGCAAAAAACCTATAAAAAAGCTTTTGCTCTGATTTCTAATTACAAGGTGTTCTGGCAATTTCTTTTTACCTAAGAGTAGATAATCTATTTCAAAAGACTTAATTTCCTTGAAGGCTTCAGCAATGGTAACTAGTTTTCCGACATCATCACTATCACTTATGATTTGTAGTTTTGTATATTCTTGCTCAAGTAATTTTTTTTGTTGTTGTAGATATTCAATAATTGGTTCCAGCTTTGGCTGTTTCCACTCTAATGCTTTCGCAATATTGCTAACTACCTCTTGCAACTTAGTAAATTCATCTTTTATGGTTTTCAGGTTTTGTTGTACAGCATACGTATCTTCTGGCAGAGTTGGCGATTCTGAATCTAATGGTGGGTGAATGCCATGAACTTTATACTGATAGTATGCAGACGCACTCTTCAAAACAGTACGAATAGAATCCTGATTGAGAATAATCGTTAACTCTGATGGACTAAACAGAGTGTCTATGTTTACACCAATAGCTTGTGCCTTTAACTTGAGAATTCTTTTTAATTGTTCCTCAGACGGCTTCCGCAATTGAAGTTGATATTGTGAAACTCTGTCAACAACCGAGCCATCAAAAATATCTTTAAACTGCTTCCATCGATTAGGAAATAAATTAAGGATTATTAAACTATTAGGAACGTGAGTAAAAATTTCTTTTACCGCCTCACCAAAATTCACTAATATTGTTCTGTTATGGCTATATCCCAAGGCTTCTAGCTGGTCGAATACAATAATTAGTGGTTCATCCAGTAGAGAGAGTTTGCTAAAGACAGAAATCGCCTGTAAGGAGAATTCTTCCTTGCTCATCTCCTCGTTCCAGTTATTTAAGCCAATGCTATCTAACTCTTCTTGAGATAGTTCTTTAGCAGATAACCATCTTGTTACTAATTCTTTCCTTCTTGCATCGGAGTAACCACAAAACTTCACAATTCCCTTAATTATTTGAGCAGAATAACCTGCCATGCCATACTGATTAATCCACCATTCATTGGCACGTTTCTCAATATGCTGCCAATAGGTACGCTTTTTATCTGTACCTTCAGCGCCTAAACTCTCATACAAGCTCAGGCTATTATTTTTTGTAGCCGCTAAAATCTCTCGATCTTTGTTGTTGAGGGTCATTATTGTTGTTGTGCTAATCAGCTTAACAAAGCTATTAGCTAATAAATGCTCTAACTGCGTTAAGGTTCTACCGGCTACTTTCTCAACGCCAGGGACTTTCTCAACAAAAGATTCTAGAATCCTACTGTAAGTGTGATAGAGAATTGAATCAGCGTTATTAGGTTGTCTAATAAAAAGTAATCGATTAACTTTTAGTAACTCTTTAGCAAGGCGCATCATTAGGTGAGTTTTACCTGACCCTGGTTCACCAATAACAACAACTCCCTGGCTTTGGTGATTCTTATCATGCTTAATATCATTGATAATCGCCTTCAGGAATTCAAACTCACTCTGAGAGAATTCTTTTAAATCTACATGGTCTTGGAATGGCGTATCGACTCGATGGCTGACAAAAGGATTGGACTTATTTTGTAGATTATCTAGCATAGTGGTTTTAGCTGTTGGATTCATGATTTTTAGATAGAGTTGATAGGTGAATTCAGCATCATACCTGGCAGTATGTGCTTGATTAGGATTAAAGTACTTGTTGCTGACTTTGAGATTCAGGCGTTTGCTTAGGTATTCTAAAGAATGACTTGGCAAATCTGAAAAGGAAGATTTTGCTAGCTGGCAGCTACATTGAAACTTGAAGTTTTGCCAATCTATACCAAGTTTCCTAAAACTCCTCTTTAAAACTTGAATATCATGAACGGCATTATGAAAAACAACTAACTTGGATTGAGAAATGTTTAAAAAATCATTGAGGATTTGTTTAAGAGATTTGGCGTTGAGCCTTCGAGCATAATTATCGGGATGTTCCTTAGAAAAAGCCTCGTAAACTAATTGCCCTCGACTGTCGATAATGGCAATTTCCCGAAGCTCATTTTTGCCTTCGGTGTCGATAACGATGAAATCTTGTTGTACCTGCATTTAAATAGAATTAGCTTTTGGCTGAAAACACCTGATTAACACACCCTGATAAACGTCTCACTCCTCAATTTCTAAGTTAATCTCGCGCTTAGTAAAGGGTAATTCCTGATTAATCGCGTCGATTTCCTCTTGTTCCATTGCGTTGATTTCACTGATGTAGTGACGCAAAATTTGAGTCATGCGTTGATTGTAAAAGCGGTGCAAGCTGTGGTTCGGTGTTGCAGGGAAACCGCGCCGTCTTTTGTGACGCCCACCGGCACCGGGGTCAAACATCTGTATGCCATTGGCAATTCCCCACTCAATGGGGCTGTAGTAACAAGCGTCAAAATGCAGGCAGTCATATTCTTCAAAACAACCCCAATAGCGCCCGTATAACTGGTCACCCTTGTTGATACAAAATGACATTCCCACAGGATGCCGATTATCGTCTTCTCGATAGGCAGCCACTAACAATACGCGATCGCTATAGTTGGGATACAGTTGCTCGAAGAACTTGCGGGTGAGATACTTGCTCCCCCACATAAACTTGTCGCAGGTGCTGCTGTAGAAGCTGTAAATCGAGGGAAACAAGGATTTCGGTATCTCATCCCCTCTGAGGATTTCCAGGCGCAAATTGGCTGATGTGACCGCTTTGCGTTCCCGCTTGATATTACGGCGCTGATTGGCGTTAAAAACGCTTAAGTAATCATCAAAGGTCTTAAAGCCTTTGTTTTGCCAAATGTAGCTATGATGCAACCAACTGGTAAAACCATGACGTTCCATCACCCGACGCCATTCGGGGTCAACGAAGAGGAAATGACAGCCACCAATGCGATTCTTGTCGCAAAAATGGTCGATCGCAATTACCATCATTTCCGTCAGCTCATCCTCATCTTCTCCCGGTGCGATCAAAAACCGATAGCCTGTAGCAGGGGTAAAGGGCGTCATTCCCAAAAGTTTCGGATAGTAGCGCACTCCCAAGCGGTGAGATAAATCCGCCCACTGATGGTCAAAGACAAATTCTCCGTAACTGTGACCTTTGATGTAGAAGGGTGCGGCCGCAATCAACTGTCGGTTTCGCCACACCGTTAGGTGATTGGGCAACCAACCCGTCTTAGACGTAGCACTACCGGATGTTTCTAAATTATTCAACCACTCCCATTCCAAAAAAGGCGTCTTTAGTGGTTGGGCGAGGGCGTCCCACTCCGCTTGGGGAATGTCGGCAATCCGGTTAACCCATGTAAAGGAATAGTCAGACTGGGGCTGTTGAACCATTGAGGGAATCCAGGCTAAAAACTTGTTAGAGTACCAAGGCATTCGCGGTGAAGGGGCCGGCCCAATTGGCTCGACCCAGCTAGTTGTCCGGAGCAAGCAGTGGCAAGGTAAATCCTTGCTCCAACGGTAAAAACTGTTTTTAGGTTAACTAATCTTTACGAACGTTGCAGTCGATAGTGTAGAAATACTTCATGCTCGATAGTTTGGACGTTCACCAGTTCCAGACGTGGTGATAGGTCTACGGAAAATCCCTCGCCTTCTACTGGCGTTGGTGCTGATGTGCCGCCTAAAATTAACGGGCAAACGGTTAGCCAAATTTCATCAATGAGATCGACCTCCAGTAAAGAAGCGACCAATTTGCCACCCCCTAAGATGGCTAAGCGCCCAATGCCCAACTCAATGAGCTGCTGGAAGGCATTGTTCCAATCAATGCCGTTGGTGTCGGTATCCGCGACTAAAATCCGCTCAAAACTTCCATCGCCTAACGCTTGTTGAGTCTGCCAATGTTTGGCACCGACTTGTGTTGTCAGTAACCAACGAGGCACTTGCTGGCTAAAAAAGCGTAAATCGGGGTCAAACTCGGCAGAACCTGAGCAAACAATCTGCACAGGTTGCGGGGGAACCCCACCTTGTTTGCGGATTTGCAGCAATTGGGGATTGGAGACACCAAGGGTTGTGCCATAGGAACGGAGCGTACCTGCTCCAAACAAAACCCCATCAGCCAGGGCAACTTGTTTTTCGAGATGGGTTAAATCGGCAGAGGACGAAAATCGAGCAGGCGATCGCGTCGCGTCTGTAATCTTACCATCAGCACTCATGGCGAGAACCACCGTTGTATAGGGTCGATGGATGGCAGAATTTTCAGACATAGCTACTGACTGGAAAAAAAAGGTTGAAGATTTATAATTAGACCCTTCCTGGTGTAACTTCTCTGGCCGCTCGCACCTGTAGAGATACACGAGGACTGAGAACCGTTTTAGGATGGATGAGATGGGTGATTCATCTACTCTTCTTATTATGGCTTTTGAATTTTCCTGTTCAATCTTAGAGACATCTTATGGCTAAGCCAGGTCAATACTCCTTTCGTCGCATTTTGCTGTCACGCCTACTGCTGCTAAGCGTACCAGTGTTACTTATGGGGGTGTATGTGACCTATAGAAAAGCGCGATCAACGCTTTTGGCAACTGCTCGCCAAAATCTGATCGAGAGTGCTGAGAGAAAAGGAGAGAGTATCCAGCAATCGATTGCCGCACTCAAAGCCAATCTGGAGAGAGCGAGTGAATCTGTAGTGCTACAGTCTCAGTCAAAAGAAGCCTATCAACCCTTTATTAACCAACTGGCTGAGCAGTTCCCATCCCAGATTCAGTGTGTGCAATTGAGGGAGATTCAGACAAGACAGCTTGTTGCCAGTACTTGTGGCACTAAACCCATCCAGGAAGCAGTAACGCTATGGCCTCAGCGACGGGCGCTATTGCCGCGAAACCGTTCTCCAGTATATGTGAGCTTACGGAACCTCTCGACCCCGTTGAGTACTAGCTCTAACCGCCCTGACCCCAGCGATCAACTCACATTATTACTGACTGCACCCGTTTATAATGCGGCCGGTCAACTCCAATATGCCCTAAGTCTTGAGACTGCCTTGCTATACCCGCAGCGCACTAGGCCGAGGTCGCTGTCTGGCTACGGCGTAGTCATTAATCAAGAGGGTACAATCATAGCCCATATCGATCCCCAGCGCGTTGGGCGCAACATTCAGCAGGAAAAAGATAGTGGGGCACTTCAGGAAGTTGTAGATAATGCGATCGCAGGTTTACGAGATTCTTTGCATCTATTTTCTTTTGAAAAGCCAGGTGTCGAATTAGTCGCGGGGTACACTGCCATTCCCAGTCCCATCACAGGGGAAGCCAACCAAAAGTGGACAATTTTATCTATCACACGCTTAGATAGCGCCCTTTATGGTCTTAAAGATATTCAACAAGTTTTGATCATCCTAACCTGTGGCTTGATCGCAGCAAGCTTTGTGGCAACCCTGTATGTCGCTCGTGATTTGGCGCGTCCTTTGGAAAAACTCAGAGACTACGCCCTCGATGCATCTGACCTAAACTCTACAGAACCCATTCCTCACAACTTTAAAATTCGGGAATTTAACCAATTGTCGGAAGCCTTCGATGGGCTAATTTCCCATCTGAGAGACTGGGCAGAAGAACTCGAAACCGCTTGGAAAGAGGCACAAACCGCTAACCAGCTCAAAAACGAGTTTCTTGCTAATACCTCCCATGAACTGAGAACTCCACTCAATGGCATCATTGGCTGCCTGCGACTGGTACGAGATGGCTTTTGTGATGACAAAGAAGAAGAACTCGATTTTTTACAGCGGGCTGATGATGCAGCAATCCACCTGTTAGGAATTATTAATGACGTTCTGGATATTGCCAAGATTGAAGCCGGAAAGCTTTCAGTAGAACTAGAGCCAGTTGACCTACGAAAGCTCCTCAATGAAGTGATCAATTTACAGGCTGTTCCCATCCAGCAGAAAGGCTTACAGTTTCATGCTACCGACCTGCATGACGTGATTCCCGTCCGTGCCGACCCAGCCAAACTCAAGCAGGTACTGTTAAACGTAGTAGGTAATGGGGCAAAATTTACTGATTCAGGCAGCATTACGATTAGTACGCGGATTGAGCCAATTCCTGAAACCCCCTCAGGGGTTATCCCCTCTAGGGGTGAGGGCAAAGGGGAAATGCGTATTCAGGGGAAAGATAGAGAAGAAGGTTTAGTTCCAGCTACAGGTGAGGGGAATCGGGCTAGTGAGCCCGCGCCTTCTTCTTTTCATGTTGTTGTGACGGTTAAGGATACAGGGATTGGTATCGACCCAGCTCAACAGCATAAACTCTTTCGTCCCTTTGTGATGATTGATGGCTCAACCACTCGCAAGTTTGGGGGGACAGGTCTTGGTCTTGCGATTTCGCGGAATTTAATGACATTGATGGGAGGTAACATAACCCTCTACAGTGAGGGGAATGATCAAGGTACCACAGTGGAAATTTCTTTACCGACCATTGAGCCTTCACTGTTGTTCTCAAGCGAATCCCAGAAATCAATTCCTGTTACTCAGGAGTCTACGGCAAGCGAGACCAATATAGCCGACTCCAATGGAGCTATCACCTCTAGGGAGCCGCAACTGAAGAACTACGACTCAACACTATAGGTGAGAAGATTGAAAGTTGACCCGTTAAAGCTTTAACCTTCATCCTTCAAACCATTGGCGTCCTTCCCGCTCAATGACATAAAGGCTTCTTTAGCTGCTGCTTGTTCGGCTGCCTTTTTCGTGCGTCCTTGTCCTTCACCCAATCGCTGCTCTCGCAGCCAGACTTCCGCAGTGAATCGGTGAGCATCACCATGGATTGGACTGGTTTCTTTCAGGCGATATGTGGGTAGAGTTTTGTAGTTAGCTTGCGTCCATTCTTGGAGAGCATCTTTATAGTTTTGGCGGGCTGGATCTTGGCGAACTTCCGCTGCCAAGTGTTCCAAGTGGGAGTCTAGCCACGGGCGCACCAGTTCCAATGTATGAGTACTGAGATAAAGTGCACCCAATACGGCTTCAAAGGCATCTGCTAGCCGCGATGTTTCTCCAGCCTTGTCACTTGCTGCACTGCCGGAAACGAGTAAGTATCGCTCTAGTCCATAAGCTCTAGCTAAATCAGCCAAAATGCGATCGCTCACCAGTACTGAACGAATAGCGGCAAACTCACCTACCGCTGCATTGGGATAGGTTTCAAACAACCACTCTGAGGTCGCAATACGCACTACCGCGTCACCGATGAACTCCAACTGCTCGTAGTTAGCTTGAGGAGAAATGCTTGGATGCGTCAGTGCCAGGTTAAGGAGCGCCCACTGGATCGGAGCTTGCTCTGATAAACCTAATTTTTGCACAAATTGCCGTAGTTGCTTCTGACGGCGAGGGTCTATTAAGGTCATTCGATGCGAGGATTGTGGATGCGACGATTATCCTATGGTTACAACACTAATATAGCGAGCTAAGTAAGTAGACCTAATATTTTTAAAAATTTTCTTCCGGATTCGTTTTTCCCAAAGACTGTCAAATCTAAATGACTTAATAATTGTAATAATCCAACAAAAGCAAAACTATTTAAAATACTATCACTAGTTGCTTCTTCGCTAGAGTTATAAAAATTTTTAAATCTTTCTATATTATGAAAATCAATTTTATCTAATACATATAAATAATTAAGAAATTCCTGATGTGTAATTTCATTATTAATGCGAGCTACAAAGAATTTGAATAAAGCATCTGCTTTAGCGAGTTCATCGAATCGATCCAGAGCAATGATTAGCCTCGATTCTAAGTCTTCCTTATAGTCTGGATTGGAAATGACTTTATCAAGCTTATTTCTAAACGTTTCATCAATATCCTCAAAGCCTTTCAGGAACAGTAAACTTTTTTCCATAAAAAATTGCTCACGAATGGTTAAAAACATTGTCATTGCAGAGTAATTAGTCCCTCAAGCAAGAATTATACTTACCAACTCATTCTGAATTGTTGACAACAATTCATCAAAAAATAAGTACCGCTGTTGCAATTAGCATAACTTTTTCAGACTAGACGCCATGAGCTATAGCTCAAAACTCGCGGAATGACGCTCACAAGGTTACTTGGCTCGACCTAATTAGCCAGCCATGAGATGCAGAAATTGAAAATCAGACGGTAAAGTCCTTTAGAGAAGACTCAAGGGAAGAGAGAGTCGGACATAAGCCGGATTCTGTTCTCCACGTAGCAGTACTACTAGGAGGGCAGTTATCTATCTGGGACGCCTGTTACCAGACGCCTCAAGCGGTTCTTTTAAGAGGAACTGGTAAAAGACCAACCGTAGTTCCTTTTGGGCCTTGCTCCCAACCGGGGTTTACCGAGCCAGCACCTCTCGATGCTGCTGGTGCGCTCTTACCGCACCTTTGCACCCTTACCTGTACGTAGAGACGCTTTTTACATCACGTCCCTACACCATCGGCGGTATGTTTCTGTGGCACTATCCTCACGGTCACCCGCACTGGGCGTTACCCAGCAAGTTTGGTCTTTCGGGAGTCCGGACTTTCCTCAGACTCGGAGTCTTCGCGAGTCCGCAACTGCCTGCGCCTACTCTCTCTTTCTCCAGTCTAGTCGCTGTGAGGCATTAACTGTTAGCTATTGACCAAAAAGAGGGATGGAAAATCGGGGATTGGGCAGGAGAGAACGGGGAAAATGTTTCTATCCTAGGCTTCGTCCCACTCCATTAAAAATTCTTTTCATTCCCATTGCCCCTAATCCCCTTCAGGAATACCGAATTCCCCCATCCCTAATCTGAAAACAGGGAACGGGGAACGGGGAACTCCTTAACAGGGGAAGAAAGATTTTCATTCCGCCAGTTGTAAGGGCAGCTCATGGTGCCTAATTTCTAAGTTCTTACTTCTTCTTCTTCGGCGGCAGTGGCGTCAAGGCAATTTTCAGGGCTTTTGTCCAGCGCAGTTTTCTAGGAACTAAGTTACAGCTCACAAAGCAGGACTGTTCACTTTCACCGGGTTGAGTGACCTTAAAGGATAATCGGAGAGTAAATGGTTCACCTTTTTGAGAAGCTTTTTTGAGCTTTCGAGGCTTAAACAAGGGAGAACCAATATCTCTATCATCACTCAATTCTTCAGTAATTTTTTGACTCGAAACAATGATACTAGGAACTTGCTTTTGAGGGATATCGGCTAATCCTTTAGTGACTCGAATGACTCGCCTAACATTTCCTTCATAATCTGAGATAGAACTTTCGTCCCAGTTGACCCTAACAGTAGCAATGTCAGATTTGTTCTTAATGCTAATCATCAGAGTTTTTAACTCATCAAATTGATAACTGGGTTTCATTTTTTTAAAATCAATATCTACTAAACTTTTCAGATTATTAATTGCGAGTTCTTCATTTAGATCTGCCGATTCTAGCTCAACTGTTACTTTGTTTTCTAAAGACTGATATGCTTTATAAAAAACGTAAGTAACAATGATTAAATAAACCGTAAAAATTAATAAATTGCGACCATCCATCGCAGTTCAACCTCTTAGTAAAGATAGAAAACTGGAACTATAACCTAAAAACCAATGAGAGAAATTTTCATCATGTTTTCTGGTGTCTCTCATCATACGTAATGATATAAGCGCTCATGTACTTAATAGATTGAAATTGTCCTAGTTTAACTCTAAAGAAAAATGTTATTCAGTAGACAATATTGAATATTGAATTCCTTACTTAAGTGAAGAAAAGTTATCAAACCAGCCTCTACGCCAAAAGAAGTACACCAATCCCCCGGCAGTTGCAGCCATGACAGCTAAACATAGAGGATAGCCCCAATACCAGCCCAGTTCTGGCATATTGAAGGGTGACACCTCTGTATTAAAGTTCATTCCATAGACTCCAGCAATAAACGTGAGCGGAATAAAAATCGATGAAATAACCGTCAGCAGTTTCATCACCTCGTTCATCTTGTTACCGACTGCTGACATATAGACATCCATCAGACCTGACGCCAGTTCCCGATAAGTTTCTACCATATCCATAACCTGAACCGTGTGGTCATAACAATCTCGTAGGTAAATTTGGACTTCGGGACTAATAAGGTGACTCCCACCACGAATCAAGGTATTAATCGCCTCTCGCTGCGGCCAAATCGAACGGCGCAATGCTAATAATTCTCGCCTAATTTGATAGATTTTTTGCAGTGTTTGGCGTGTTGGGTGGGTGATGACTTCCTCTTCTAAGTCTTCAATTCGTTCGCCGTAGTCTTCCAGCACGGGGAAAAAACCGTCGATCACGGCATCTAAAAGAGCGTAGGTTAGATAATCTGCTCCTAATTTGCGTACAATGCCTTTGTTGGCACGAATGCGATCGCGCACTGGCCCAAAGCTATCTCGTTGAGGTTCCTCCTGTACGGTGAGTAGATAATGTTTCCCCAACACAAAACTAACTTGCTCAATCCAAAAGCCATCCTCCTGGTGCTTCGGCATGACCATCTGGGAAATGATCACTAACTGGTCTTCATAATCCTCCACTTTTGGACGCTGAGGTACATTGACCACATCTTCTAACACAAGGGGATGCAAATCAAACACTTGACCCAGCCGCTGCAAAATATCTTCACTTCCTAACCCCTGAACATCCACCCATGACACCGACTCAGTATCTATGTATGAGGTGCAAGCTTCTGGGGTAGGAACTTGAATCCGAGTAGCTTTAGCTTCGTTGTAGTCAATCAAGACAATCTTTGTTGGTGCGGCATCTTCCTCAATAGAGAGGGTTCCCGGTGCAGTTCCCTGCTTATCGTAGTAATAATCAAACAAATCTTCTTCTTCTTCGGGTTGTGCAACTAACTCGGATTCCGGGAATTGTCTTTCTCTCATATACAGTACCTTATCTTCATAATTGACCTGAATTCTCATATTAATGTCAACAAAAAGTTCTTTTTATCGATTCAATTTCCTCCTTAAGCCTCTCACAATGAATCCATCCAACATATCCTACAAATTCACGGTTATTTTCATTGTCAAAAAAGCATAAAGCATTTAGGTAAAATGCTTACCCCTATTTTGTAGATGCGCCTTGGGCTGGAGTTCGGGGAGTTTTGTCCATCACAGCATCTAAACTGGCGATCGCTTAATCCAGTATTACGGCAAAGATCAGCAAGTGCAACAAAAAGCAGCCTGCCTTAGAAAGACAAGCTGCTGTAAAAATTAGATTAATACCTAGAAGGCAGTGGAAATGGACTACATCATGCCCATGCCGCCCATGCCGCCCATGCCGCCCATGCCGCCCATGCCGCCCATGCCACCCATGCCACCCATATCAGGTCCGGGTGCTTTCTTCTCAGGCTTTTCGACAACGAGGGCTTCAGTGGTCAGAACCATACCTGCGATCGAACCAGCATTTTGCAGCGCCGATCGCACAACCTTGGCGGGGTCGATAATACCCGCTGCCGTCAAGTCTTCAAATTTATCAGTTGCGGCATTGTAACCGATATTGAAATCACTCTCCCGCACTTTTTCAACAATCACGGAACCTTCTACACCGGCATTATCTGCCATCTGGCGTAGGGGGGATTCTAGTGCCTTAGCCACAATATCCGCACCGATTCGTTCTTCCTCCGTTAGACTGTCTTTGATATCGGCAATCTTTGGAATCAAACGAATCAGGGTTGTACCGCCACCAGGAACGATGCCCTCATCTACAGCCGCCTTTGTGGCATTGAGAGCGTCTTCTATCCGCAGTTTGCGGTCTTTGAGTTCGGTTTCGGTAGCAGCACCTACCTTGATAACCGCTACACCCCCCGCTAGTTTGGCAATCCGCTCTTGCAGTTTTTCTTTATCGTATTCAGAATCCGTTTCTTGCAGTTGCTTGCGGAGTTGAGCAACTCGCTTCTGTACGTCTGCCGAATTTTCGCCACCTGCAACAATGGTTGTGTTGTCTTTTTCAATGGTGACTTTCCGAGCTGTTCCCAGCATATCGAGGGAGACAGTATCGAGGCTTAAGCCAACTTCTTCAGAAATTAACTGACCACCAGTGAGAACGGCAATATCTTGCAGCATGGCTTTGCGGCGATCGCCAAAACCAGGAGCCTTGATAGCAGCTGCATTCAAAACGCCCCTTGCTTTGTTCACCACTAAGGTTGCCAAAGCTTCCCCTTCCAAGTCTTCCGCAATAATCAGTAGGGGTTGACCGGCACGCGCAATCTTCTCCAACACCGGCACCAATTCCTGAATACTGCTAATCTTTTTGTCAGTAAGCAGGATGCGGGGGTTGTCAAAGTCCACGAGCATCCGTTCGCCGTCGGTGACGAAGTAGGGGGAAATATAGCCCCGGTCAATCTGCATCCCTTCCACCACTTCCAGTTCGGTTGTCAGGGATTTGGATTCTTCCACTGTGATGACGCCGTCTTTAGTGACTTTGTCCATCGCCTCGGCGATCATTTGACCCACTTCTTCATCGTTACCCGCAGAAACGGTGGCAACTTGAGCTATAGCGCTTCCAGTAACTGGCTGCGCCATGGCTTCAATCTCTTTGACCAGATGCTCGATCGCTTTTTCAATGCCTCGGCGCACAGCAACGGGATTTGCCCCAGCCGTAACGTTTTTCAGACCTTCTCGAATCATCGCCTGAGCGAGAACCGTAGCCGTAGTGGTACCATCACCCGCAATTTCTTTGGTCTTGGAGGCGACTTCTTGAATCAATCGAGCACCCGCGTTTTCTAACGGGTCTTCGAGTTCAATTTCCTTGGCGACGGTGACGCCATCGTTGACAATTTGGGGGGCCCCATACTGCTTTTCTAAAAGAACATTTCGACCTTTGGGGCCTAGGGTTATACGGACGGCATCCGCAAGGGCATTGACACCCCGCTCTAAAGCCCGTCTTGATTCTTCATCAAACGCAACGATTTTTGCCATAGGTTTCCTGTGCTTCGTCGTTTCTCCATTAGCCAATGCTAGCACTCTAAGTGTCCGAGTGCTAATTTCCCCGTCTGACAGGGCGATCGAAGCACCGATATAACATTGAACCAGATCGGTTAAAGCTTCAAAATTTTTTTTCAAAAGTATTATTTGAAACTTTTTCTGAAGTTTTCGAGGTTTTGGAATAGCTTGGGCTAGTTTTGATGATCAAGGGCTATGGCAGTTATCAATCCATGAGCTGCCGCCACTTGATAAAGGAGTTCATTCTATGGCTGCAAAGCACAGAAAATCCGCAGGGATGAAATCAGGCGACCATCGTATGCATCCAATTTGTTGTATTGTTCCGCCTTATATACTGCGGGAGGTCGCCATCAATGGCAATCCTGAGCAGCGTGCTTGGGCGTTTCAAACCTTGACGTTATCAGAACAGTTTCGCGGACGGCGTTTGGCGGTAGGGGGCATCAACTTCGCAACATCTGCGGGGGAGAAGCGTCGCACCATCTTTGATGCCAAGAATGATGTCGAACTGCCAGGTCAACTCGTTCGGGGAGAGGGGGACCCCCCCACCGACGATCCAGCAGTCAACGAAGCCTATGAGGGTTCGGGTGCCACCTATGACTTTTTCTATGAGGTGTTCGAGCGGAATTCGATTGACGATAAAGGTCTGCGTTTGGACTCTACTGTTCATTACGGCGAGAAGTATGACAACGCCTTTTGGAATGGAGACCAAATGGTGTATGGCGATGGAGATGGCGAAATTTTTCAGCGCTTCACCAAGGCGGTGGATGTCATTGCCCATGAACTCACTCATGGCATAACTCAATATGAAGCCAATTTGATTTACTGGGGGGAATCAGGCGCTCTCAATGAGTCTATGTCTGATGTCTTTGGTGCTTTAGTCAAACAGCGGGTTCTCAACCAAACAGCAGAGGAAGCTGACTGGATTATCGGAGAAGGCTTGTTTACAGACCAAGTTAATGGGGTAGGTATCCGTTCCATGAAGAACCCAGGAACGGCTTATGATGACCCGCTAATCGGTAAAGACCCCCAACCCGCTAATTATAGAAACCGTTACAGGGGTAATGAGGATAACGGCGGCGTACATATCAATTCCGGTATCCCGAACCGTGCCTTTTACATTGCCGCAACCGAGATAGGTGGCTATGCCTGGGAAAAAGCGGGAAAAATCTGGTACATCGCTTTAAGAGATCGGCTGCGCCAGAGGTCGAATTTCCGACGTGCTGCGAACATCACTATCGAGATTGCTGGAAATCTTTACGGGCAAGGAAGTCAGGAGCAGAATGCAGTCCGTAAAGGCTGGCAAACCGTAGGCGTTATTGATTAGCAATTTTAGATTTTAGATTTTGGATTTTGGATTACAAGGATTTCTTGGTTCATGCCCCACGGCTCGCCAGTGGAATAAATCTAAATCTAGCGTTGGCGTACTGCTGCCATTAACCAGTCAATGAGAGGCCTTAGGGTACCGGGTAAAGCTTGTTCACTAGTCACGACCGTATGTTGGTGATCGCTTTCTTGGATTGTAATGCGGTACCCAAAGCGATCGGGTTGGGGAGTTTTAGGGGTGATGGTGGTGGGTAAGTGAAAGAAATCAGCCGCGTCAACTAATTGGCGCAGTTGATTGGTTTCTTCAGCAGGAAGGGTTGCTGTGTCGATTTCCTTAGTCATCTTCATGGCAGCAAAGCCCCCAGTCCGCTCAAATACTATCCGCATGGTGTCCCTCCCACTGGCAAATGCGATCGCCTGAAAGGCGATCGATCAATGATGCTTTCTTAATGACTTCATGTTAATGGAAAAGCCTTGACGCGGAGAGGCTTTTCATCAGTTAGTGGGGTGGGCATTACCCACCCTACTATTTAGGCCATCACCATCCCACCATCAACATTGAATACCTGTCCGGTAATGTAAGCGGCGGCTGAGTCAGCAGCAAGAAACTTGATCATCCCGGCGACTTCCTCTGGTTCACCGTAGCGGTTTAAGGGAATGAACTTGAGGATTTCTTCTGATTTGAGATTGTGGGTCATATCCGTAGCAATAAATCCTGGTGCTACCGCGTTCACTGTAATTCCCCGGCTTGCCAGCTCCTTCGCTACCGTTTTCGTAAACCCAATGACACCAGCTTTAGCGGCACTGTAATTCGCCTGACCGGGGTTCCCCATCTGTCCGGCAACTGAGGTAATGTTGATAATGCGACCCGATTTTTGCTTGAGCATCACTTTGCTCACAGCCCTCGTACATAAGAAAACACCCGTGAGGTTCAGGTCGATTACGGCTTGCCAATCCTCTGGCTTCATTCGTAGGAGGAGGGTGTCGCGGGTGATGCCAGCATTGTTAACTAGTACATCAATCCGATTAAATTTTTCTAAAGTGGTATTGATCAGGGTGTCTACCTGCTCTGGCTTAGAGACATCCGCCTGAATTGCGATCGCATTTCCTCCAGCATCGGTAATTGCCGTCACCACTTCTTCTGCGGCAGCACTCGAACTGGCGTAGTTCACCACTACACTTGCTCCCTCGGCGGCTAACGCCAAGGCAGTAGCTTTGCCGATGCCACGCGAGGCTCCTGTAACGATGGCAACGCGCTCCTGTAACCATTGTGAAGATATCTGTACTGCTTCCATAGAAAAATTCCTTTTTGACTGTCTGCCTAATTCAGCTCCAAGAATTTTGCACTAGAATCGAGCAGAAACACTAATGAGAACAATTTTTTCTTATGGCAGTTAAAAAGCAATTCAATAGCTTTGAGGAGCTACTCTCTGGTTCTGATGTGCCCGTATTGGTTGATTTTTATGCGACTTGGTGCGGCCCGTGTCAGATGATGGCCCCCATTCTAGAGAAGGTGAACACTCAACTGAAGGGTCGCTTACAGGTTGTCAAAATTGACACGGATAAGTATCCTCAGCTAGCGTCTCAGTATCAAATTCATGCCTTGCCCACCTTGGTACTCTTTAGGAATGCTCAGCCAGTAGATCGCATCGAAGGCGTCTTGCCAGCTGAGCAGATTATCCAACGATTGCAATCCTTAATCTAAAGATTAGCTGGCTTTTGGCATTACTTTTTCAAGGTTTCTTTGGAGAGGTATCAACCGCCGAATTAACCAAGTTTGTAGGAGAGAAATCTCCATTATTTGGTAAAATCAGACACTTGACTGGGTGCTTGAGCATCATCCGGAGGTGTTGTTGTCTTATTCATCTCCTGATTACGCTTTTCCCGTTTTTTGCGATCGGCTTGGATGGCATCTTCTATGACGCTCCGCACCTGTTCCATTTTTTGGAGATTACTGCGGTACAACTCTAAGTCTTTTTGCAGCTTCTCTTCGGGAAGGTGTAAAGCCTCACTGATCTGCTTGAGTGCCTCAGTCCGCCGTTTTTCGTCCTGAACTAACTCTGAGTCTGCTTTTTCTAGGAGCGTATAGAGTCCAATCGCAAATAGGCGGCTGTACTTAAATTTGGAATTATCTGAGATTGCAGCAACGGTAAGCGGCAAATCTCCAATACCCTCTAAAGGTTTTGGAGAACTAAACCAGTCAACTAATTCTTGACCGGATAAACGCTCTGCCATTGCCTCTAGTCGTTGAGCCTCCTGCTTGTACTGTTCTGGTTCCTTCCCCACTGCCTGACAGAGGGCGTTAAATATTGATTCTTTATCGCGTTCTGGTCGATAGCCTTGCATGAATCGGTTGAAGGACGTTACTACACCCAAGGCATAAATGGGATCGTAACGAAAATCAACATTAACCGATAGCAGATGCATTTCTACCATCAATTCTTCAACCACCCGTCGGTAGATGGAGTTCACAGGACGGGTGTGATGATTGTAAAAATCTCGTTTAGTATCTGAGACTGTGCGAACGGTATTCACTCTCGCGGACATTAAGGGGGACGTAAAACCATTGTCTCGCTTAAAGACCCGTTTGCCAAGGTAAAGAAATTGCACACAGGGATTGATAAGCTACAATCCGGGATCGCAGAGTCTCATGCACCAAAAGTGAATTGGACTCAATCGGTCAAAAATCTCTTTAACTTTCACCCTTCAACCCTGATGAGTGTTTCTCCTGAGTTAATTACTCTGGCACGCTACATAGCCGGTGAATTTGATAATCAACAACAGGCAATAGCAGAACCCGCCTGGTACGTTCACCTTCGTCTCTGGCTGCGACCTGTTCCCCTGTTTACCGAAGACAGCCTTACTCTATATGCTGAACAAGCCAGTATTGTTAACCTCGATAAACCCTACCGTCCACGAATCCTGCGACTTTATTCGGGGGACACGACCCCTGGCTCATTGCAGGTTCAGTACTATATGCTCAAAGATCCAGAAGCCATACGAGGTGCTGGCCGCCATCCCGAACGCCTAGAGCAGCTCACAACCGAACAGATTGAATTCCTTCCTGGCTGTATCCTGAGCGTTGAACAGCGACAAGTTTCCCCCCAGTCTTATGAGTTCTCCGCGTTCTCTACAACAGGTACTCCTTGTCGCTTTAACTATCAAGGCAACACTTACCAAATTTCCTTAGGATTTGAGGCGACAAAAGAAGAATTCCGCAGTTACGACAAAGGTATTGACCCGGCAACGGGTAAAGCGACTTGGGGAGCCTTACTCGGTCCCTTCCGCTTTACAAAACGTCAAGATTTTGCCTCTGAGTTACCCATCTAGAGCGTTGCAGGTTGCTAGGTTGGCAAGGCCGACTGGTTGGGGTCGCTTTAAACCCTTCAACCTTCAACCTTCTCGCCCTTCAATCCAGTTCAGGTTGCCATACTCCGGGGGACACCCTCCAATGCTTCTTCCTCAGTTTCAAAAATTTCAAATACAGAATCCATCATCGTGACCTCAAAGACTAGTTTGGCTTCTGGGTGGACATTACAAATGCGGAAACTTCCCTTCACTTTGTCAGCATCCCGCATTCCTGCCACGAGGGATGTCAACCCTGAACTGTCAATAAAGTTAACTTGACTCAGATTGACAATCACATGGCGGCTGAGTTTAGAGATACACTCTTGTAATTTCAGGCGAAATTGCCAAGCTGTCGTGATGTCCAAGCGTCCTACGGGAGCCAAAACAATCACAGTCGTACCATCGGGCGTTGTATGGGTTTTCTGTTCGATATGAATCATCAGTACCTCCTTGCAGCAACAGCTCCCCTTGAAGCTCAAGAGGAGCAATATTGTGGTTGGCTATGTTGGCAAATCAATTAAATGAAAGAAAAGTCGAAATAACAATCAACCTTTTTATATTCGGGCAGCTACTCACTTCCCGTTAGTTTAACTCAGATATCTTCTCGATATCTTCATACTACAAGGAGGCTGATGGTGCCCAGTTCACCCAATCTTGAGGCTTGAGAAATGTCTCATACAACTGTGCTTCAGGTGTATTCGGTTCGGGCTGATAGCCGTATTCCCAACGCACCAAGGGAGGGAGAGACATCAAAATTGACTCAGTCCGCCCATTGGTCTGCAGACCAAAGATCGTGCCTCGGTCATAGACGAGGTTAAACTCTACATAACGACCTCGGCGATAGAGCTGAAAATTCCGTTCCCTGTCCCCATACTCCATCGCCTGACGACGCTCGGCAATGGGCAAGTAAGACGGTAAAAAGGATGTAGCGCACTCCTGTATAAAGGCAAACAAATCTTCCCAGCTACGCGGCTCCACAGAACCAAGCCTATCACTGTAAATGGCTGCGGCGCTATCTTTGTGAGGACCGCGATACAAGGAGCCTGTGCCATCTTGATAATCAAAAAACAGCCCACCAACGCCCCGTGTTTCTTGACGGTGCTTTAGATAGAAGTACTCATCACACCAACGCTTGAAGACTGAGTAATACTCCGGATGGTGAGCATCGCAGGCAGATTTTAGCGTGCGATGGAAATGAGCCGCATCTTCAGCAAACGGATAGTAAGGCGTTAAATCGGCCCCTCCGCCAAACCACCAGACTGGCCCGGCTTCAAAATAACGATAATTGAGGTGAACCGTTGGAACATAGGGATTGCGAGGATGCAACACCATTGATGTCCCCGTGGCAAAAAAGCGGTGTCCAGCGGCTTCTGGACGCTGGGTCAGAATAGAGGGAGGTAAATGGTTGCCCCAAACTTCAGAAAAGTTAACTCCACCTTGCTCAAATACAGCACCTTCGCGGATAACACGGGAACGACCACCGCCCCCTTCCTCTCGCTCCCAGTTATCTTCCTGAAACTTGCCAGTCCCGTCCAGCTTTTCCAACGCTTCACAAATGGAGTCTTGTAACTGCTGCATGAACTGCTTGACTCTTTCTCGAGAGTCAGCAGGCGGTAGAGAAGGTAAAGAATTAGTAGGGGTCGTTGCGTCCGTTCTAAAAGCTGTCATAATCTCAATTCAATGGATTTAGCCAACAAGCAGGTAGCCACCGCAGGGCATTTGGATGTTAAAAAGTGTGAATCTATGTAAAGGTATGTGCAATTGCACAACACTCTAGCGGCTTTCTAGAATACTCTCCAACCCGAATCAAGTCAAAAACTTAGTATGAAATTTTACTTGACTTTCTTAGACTATCTCGAATTGGTTCTCTAAAGAGATTGCGATCGCTTCTCTGGCATTAATTGTTTTTCAAGGAGTTGCGATCATATCCTAAATAAGGGGATTTATACCCGCAAGGCAGTTTGTATAAGGTTGAAGGTTTGCCTGAGCGTTACTGCGGGAGGCATGTTGTGATTCTTAGTTTTTCCTTCAAGTTAATTGCTGGTCGAGAGGGGATTTGGTGTAAGTTCTCGCTTGCTAGAACTTACCGCGCCCTAAGTACTGCTCCAGTAGACGTACTCTGGGAAAAAATTATCAATTTAGCGGATGTTTCTTGGCACCCCCTTCTGTCCAGTACGAATGCTCCTAGAGGATTGATCGCTAAACCCGGTATTATCTATCAGGTGGTGACTCGCTTGATACCGATTCCAGTACGAATTTTTGTTGAACGCGTGCGACCGGGTGAGTTATTAAGCGTTCGAGTGTTGGCAATCCCTGGCGTTGAGAAACGAATAACTTACCAAGTGGAGTCTACGGTTTGCGGCACCTATGTGTCTTACTCCGTCACGCTACGGGGTTGGTTATCACCATTGATTTGGTGGTTTATTCGACCCTACGCGGCTCGAGTGGCGTCTGAATTAGCCCAGGCAGCAGAACAGGTAGCAATGCCGTAAAAGCAATTTATACCTTTGTCCCTTGGAAATTCCTCAACCTTATCCTCTAAAGGAAAGAGGGCGATTCAACTCAATTGTAGGGACAGTCCTGATTAATCGATGGAGCCTCGGAAATAGCAACAGAGCGGTATAAAAGCGTCACGGCTTGAACTGTACTCGCTCTTGTTGAGGGGACGATGCACAGCGATCGCATTTTCATGTTCACAGCATTTCAGAGCGTCTGCGGATGCCATCTGAACCTCTGTTTGTATTTCAAATAACATAGTCAGGCAATCGCTCTATCCCGTAAGCTACAATTATTAAGAAATCTTTAGATAAATATTTACCTCGGCTATCCATTCGCTGACGCTTCTATGACTCTTCCAATTCGCAACGTTGCCATTATTGCTCACGTCGATCACGGCAAAACAACTCTTGTTGACGCCCTCCTCAAACAATCCGGCATCTTCCGCGAAGGGGAAGAAGTTCCAGACTGCGTTATGGACTCCAATGACTTGGAGCGGGAGCGGGGGATTACCATTCTGTCCAAGAATACAGCCGTTCGCTACAAAGATACATTAATCAATATCGTTGATACTCCTGGTCACGCTGACTTTGGCGGAGAAGTCGAGCGGGTGTTGGGGATGGTAGATGGCTGCATCCTGATTGTGGATGCTAACGAAGGGCCAATGCCTCAGACTCGGTTCGTGCTGAAAAAAGCCCTAGAAAAAGGACTGCGCCCCATTGTTGTTGTCAATAAAATTGACCGACCCCAGGCAGACCCTCACGGTGCCATTGATAAAGTTCTAGACCTGTTCTTGGAACTAGGGGCCGACGATGACCAGTGTGAATTTCCTTATCTATTTGCCTCTGGCCTAGAAGGCTATGCCAAAGAAGATTTGGATGCTCCAGGGGTCGATATGCAACCTCTGTTTGATGCGATTCTGCGCCATGTTCCGCCACCGGTTGGAGACCCCACCAAACCCCTGCAATTGCAAGTAACGACCTTGGACTATTCCGACTATCTTGGTCGGATTGTGATTGGCAGAATTCACAACGGCACCCTTAAAGCCGGTCAGCAAGCCGCTTTAGTAACAGAAACAGGCGAAATTGTCAAGGCTAAAATCACAAAGCTAATGGGTTTTGAAGGACTCAAGCGCGTTGACTTGGCAGAAACCTCAGCAGGCAACATTGTCGCTGTTGCTGGATTTGCTAATGCCAATATTGGGGAGACGATTACTTGTCCTAATGAACCGCAAGCGTTGCCCCTGATTAAGGTGGATGAGCCAACCCTGCAGATGACCTTTTCGGTGAATGATTCGCCGTTTGCGGGTCAGGAAGGGAATTTTGTGACGTCAAGGCAATTGCGCGATCGCTTGCTGCGAGAACTGGAAACCAACGTTGCCCTGCGCGTTGAAGAAACCGACTCTCCTGACAAATTCCTCGTCTCTGGTCGCGGTGAACTGCACCTGGGTATCTTGATCGAAACCATGCGCCGTGAAGGCTACGAGTTTCAGGTTTCCCAGCCACAGGTGATTTACCGAGAAGTCAACGGTCAACCTTGCGAACCTTATGAGTTGTTGGTACTGGATGTCCCAGAAGCCGCTGTTGGGGGCTGTATCGAACGGCTAGGTCAACGCAAGGGCGAAATGCAGGATATGCAAGTTGGGGGCAATGGTCGTACCCAGTTGGAATTTGTGATTCCCGCTCGTGGCTTAATCGGTTTCCGAGGTGAGTTCATGCGCCTGACACGAGGCGAGGGCATCATGAATCACAGCTTCCTAGATTATCGTCCTCTTTCTGGTGAGGTCGAGACTCGCCGTAACGGTGTCATTATCTCCTTTGAAGAAGGAGTTGCTACTTTCTATGCCTTAAAGAACGGAGAAGACCGGGGTGTATTCTTTATTGCCCCCAGTACCAAAGTATACAAAGGCATGATTGTTGGGGAACACAACCGCCCACAAGACCTAGAGATGAATGTCTGTAAGACCAAACAGCTAACCAACCATCGCTCTGCTACAGGGGATGAACTGGTGCAGTTGCAAACACCAGTGGAGATGAGCTTAGAGCGTGCCTTGGAATACATCGGTTCCGATGAATTGGTAGAAGTCACTCCACAGTCAGTGCGCTTGCGGAAAATGACGAAAAAGTTGGTGAAGCGATAAGTCATAGATCGTTGATATAGCCCATCGCTTGAAACTTAAAGCTATACAGACCAAGCCCGCCCATGCGGGCTATTTTTTTAGGGAGCGATCGCTTTCTTGTTCTTGAAAGCCTCCCACGGACGCAATCGCATCAGTCGCATCAGTTAAGCAAGAAAGAAACACTTGCTCCCCCGCTCCCCTGCAAGTTTCTCAGGAGCTGTCCACAAAACATTTTGGTATAAATTAGGGGTAATTTCCCTCTTCCCAGAATTAATTTTTTATGCAGTATTTTTTTACTATTAGTTATTTAAATAAATCCCACAGAATATCTTATTTATTCCTAAAAGCAGACGTTGAAAAGAACAGGAGTCGCTAAGTTTTTAAATAAAGGCTTCATAAGCGGAGAGCTTCAGGATTGACGCCAACTGAAAGCTAGAATTCTACTCGTAGTAGGAAGGTGGGCAATATCCACCCTAGCTATAGAAAAGTTGCCTTAGTTGAGCCTGTTTGAAAAGTTTTCGCTCCGGCAAATGCTTCGTTTTTTTTGAACACTAAATTAACTAAAAATTTAGCTTTTGGTATGTGTAAGAGCTAGATAATAAATTCTTGCATCGCTGGTTTTCTACTTTCCAAACCTTTTTGAGAAAACAAATTATTTCTTAACCCAACCCATTTAAATCTATAGTTCAATTAAGGAGTTAAAGTAGTATGCTGTTCCATGCGTTCTGTGAGTTTGCTGATGGTTCATCACGATACTTACACCTGAAGTCATCGTCTATGAAGGAAGCTTATCGACGAGCCAAGCGAGAATACTATGCCTCACAGGTGCTTTGGATTATCAGCAGCTTAGACCCCTTTTGCAAATCGCTAGGATTGGAATACACCCCACGGACTTCTTTACAGGGGAGTCACGAGAGGGCTGCTTAAGTTAGTGAGTGAGCTTCTTCAATCGTCAAGAACCTATTGAGTGTTGTGTGGGATTGAATTACTAGGAAATCAGGGCGACACAAGCATTAGGTCGTTCTCTGAGGTCTGTTTAACTCTACAAAGGTTTTCGATTGCCTCTGTATGAGGCGATTGTCTAACCCGATTTGCTGGTGTGAGGTTTGCTGTCGGGTCCCAGTTCTCCAGAAGCAAGGCTGTTGTGTCTTTTGAGACAGTAAACTCCATGGCTAATCCTGCCGATACGCTTAAACCCGTCATTTCCCGCATCGGTAAAGGTACCTTTTGGTCGAATCTAAACTGACCCTCATTCTGTTTAAACCAGGCACTTAGGGGCTGTGATAGCTGAGCGAGAAATAGCTGCTTAAGTTGGGAGGCTTGTAAGACACCTTGATTTTTTAGGTGTAAGCCTAGCGGTATATGGGTTGGGCACAACTGAGCTAGTTTGGTAACTACGCGAGGGCTAACCCACTTACTTTGATTAAGTAGCCTCAATAAACCTCGATTATCCAACCGATTAGCGGCTCCTACTAGGCAACCTTGAGAGATCCAAAAGTAATAAATAACTTGTGGCGTTGCTTTAGATACGGGCAAAGCACGAAGGGTCAGCAAGCCACTTTTATTTCCTTTCTCGATAAACTGGATAATTTCGGGTAAGGAAAAGTCTTCCAAGGAACCTATAAGGGACATAATTTTAAAAAAATCTAAAAAAATTGCAAAACTAATTTAAGTTAAGCTATATACCTATAGTCTTAAACTTTTTTGATGCGTCCCCTGATAAAAAAGCTTTTTTTGAAAGCCGGGATGAAATTTTGTTAATTAACAGGTTAAAATTTTTGAACTTAAAAAGTCTCAATCTGGAGATGGAATAACTGCCATTCTGGGGGAATAAGTCTCTACTCACTTTGGCTCTATCCTTAGAATGAGCTAATCAATCAAGCCAAATAGAGCAACTTCAGCAAAAACTAACTCTTAAAAAAAAGAAGGAGAGCCATTCCCCTTCTTCCCTGCTTTATCGTTTCATCATCCATTCACGAGCAGAGGAGGTGGCGTTTATTCCACCTGTGCGTAGCATACGCTCTAAAGCGCTTGGATCGAGGGAGGCTTTAAGGGCGTTTTCAATCGTGAGGCGACCTGTTAACAGTTGCTCGTAAAGAGCCTGATTCATCACTTGCATTCCTTCCAGGGTATTGGTTTCCATTAGTCGGAAGGCTTCATCCTCTTCACCCTTGAGTAGGTAATCTTGCATTGCCGGAGTATTAATTAAAATGTCATGGACTGCGATGCGGTGATTGTCCGTTGTTGGTAACAGAAGTTGGGCAATGACGGCGACTAGAGACTCGACAATCTGAACACGCATCGCTGGCTGTTCATCAGGGTTATAGAGGTTGAGTAGGCGGTTAACCGCATCGATCGCATTACGAGTGTGGAGGGTGCCTAAGACTAAATGACCCGTTTGGGCGGCTTGCAGGGCAGTATTAACCGTGATGCGATCGCGCATTTCCCCAATCAAAATTACATCCGGGTCTTCCCGCAACACCGACCGCAGCGCACTGAAAAATTCATGGGTGTGCAAGCCCACTTCTCGCTAAGAAATCAGGCACTTTTGGGAGGTGTGAACATATTCAATCGGGTCTTCAATAGTAACAATGTGCTTGTGTGCCGTTTCATTCAAATGGCGCATCATTGCCGCAAGCGTTGTGGATTTGCCGCATCCCGTTGGCCCTGTGATCAAAATCAGTCCTTGAGGCTTGCTCACAATCATTTTCAGGACGGGTGGTAGTTGTAACCCATCGATAGTCGGAATATCCAGACTGATTAAGCGCAGCACGATCGCTCCCCCAGTCAAGGAATCAAAACAATTCACCCGACAACGCAGGAAGCCAGGGTAAAAAATTGCTGTATCCATTTCCTTGGTTTCAGCAAACTGCTTCCTCTGGGCAGGAGATAGAATTTCGGTGAGGTAAGCATCCAAAATTTCTGGGGTCACTCTTGCATGACCCTCAACTACAAACAGTTCGCCCCGAATCCGAAACCTTGGGGTCTGTCCCACTCGAATATGAATATCAGAGGCATCGCGAGCATGAGCCTGTTTCACTATTTGCTTGATAGTAGCAACATGAACCCCATCTGAGTGATGTGCTGCTACTGACTTTTGGGGCGGTGGCGGTGGCGGTATTCGGGGATGAGTCTGAGGCGATATCCCTGTAGCAGAATGAGTAGAGTCCATAGTTGGGTTTCCTTTCAGGTAGAGTTAATGCAAGCAGCCGCACGCGAACTAACTTCACCTCCCTTAACTCTTACAAAAAGTCAACCGTAGATTTACTTAAATTGTAGAAAAACACTCATTCTGAGAATTCATTTCTTAGCCATTCTTGATAGTCCTAGTGCTGATACCCAGTTGCTGTCAAACGTAGTAGATAGAGAAGACAAGGAAGACAAGGAAGACAAGGGAGACAAGGGAGACAAGGGAGACAAGGGGGACAAGGGGGGCAAGGGGGACAAGGAAGAGAAAGTACTATGTACGAACGCAACTTTGTATGAATTGAGCTATAGTATTTTTCTTTTTGCCAGCATAGAATTTGACCCCCCAACTCCCTTGGCCAGGAGGGGACAAGACCAGAACCTATAAGTGAAGTCTAGGGAAAATGAAAAAAATCATCAATCGCCTCAATGACTGGTTAGAAACCCATTGGGTCACTCCCGCCTATGCGGGTTGTCTGTTGGCAGGCGTTGCGATCTGTTTCTTTGGAGCTGCCACTAATACAATGGCAGGATGGCTTTATGTGATGAGTGGCCTGATTTTTGCCCTGCTGGTGCTGGCGGCTATTCTTCCAGCCAGAAGTCTCAAGCAAATTCAGGTACGCCGACGCCCGATCGCACCTGTGAGTGCAGGTGAATCGCTCACTATTGAACTAGAAATCGAAAATCAATCCCTCAAACCCAAAACCCTGCTTCAAGTTTGGGACGTTCTTCAATCAAAATTAGGACGACCCGTACAGACGCCAGTGGAAATCATGAAGCCTCAAAGTGTACATTCTTGGATTTATGAGCATCCCACTCAACACCGAGGGGTGTATCGGTGGCACGAAGTACAGTTGAGAACCGCAGCGCCTCTGGGATTATTTTGGTGTCGTCGCAGTTGGAATGCCCCCGCCAAGGCTATTGTTTATCCTTTAGTATTACCGCTCACCCACTGCCCGTTAGTGGATGAAATTGG
>JBFLZA010000018.1:0-29869 GCA_040756535.1 Cyanobacteriota bacterium | reverse complement strand
GGATCGAGTGGCTCAGTGGTTTGTGTGCCGCTAGTCCGTGAAATCAAAGAGGTAGCATTGGATGACTCTAGGCGAATTCTCAAGGTATCTTGACCCGTGAAGCTGGTCAGGAAATCGAGATTAAGCCCATAGTTTAAGACAGTATTCGCGTTGGCATCGATGATGTCAGAGGGCTTACTAGTGTCGATGATGTCTTCTCCAGCAAAGGAATCGCGAACCGAAAAAGCAACAGTGCCAGTCAGCTTAGTGGTGGGGGAGAACTGATTGGCTTCCAGTTCAGCTGCGCGAGTTTCTAGGGTGTCTACCCGACTTCGCAGGGTAGCCAGTTGGGGCGCAAATTCTTGTTGCAACCGTTGCAGGGTGGCGAGATCTTCTTTAGTGACAAAGTTAGTAGTATCGGATGCAATCCGTAGGGTAAGGCGCTCTAGGCAAGCGTTCAAACCGGCGGCAAACTCATAGCGAGTCATGGTGCGGTTGCCCCGGAAGGTACCATCGGGATACCCAGCAATGCAGCCATAGCGCTCAACTAGGTTTTGTAAGGCTTGAAAAGCCCAATCAGTAGGTTGAACATCGGACAGTTGAGAAACAGAGTTGACTTGAGCCATCGGCTCTGTTTCGCTTGTGGTTAGCGAATCAGTTTCAGAAACCAAAAGGCTAGCCTCGTTCACTCCCAAGTCAGACACCGGACTCACAGCTTCCTCAATAGTTTCAGCCAGTTTCGGATTCTCTGGAGAAGAAGTGCCCTCAGTGGCAAAAGCTGATGTAGGAAGCAGGAGGACAGCCGCAAAAATTGCCGGACTCATCCGCACAACGTTAAGCGAAACTTCGGACATTATCTTTTAGAGCCTCGCACCCATTAATTAACACCCCGCGACTAGCAATTGTTTTTTTTTAGTTGATTTTGCTAATAATCTTGGTTTAATAAATTATTGTCTTGCATAATTTTATAGAGGTCAATGTCATTTTCTACCAAACAGGTATGACCGCTAAATACTCCTAAAATCCATACCTCTACAGGCATAAGTCTCGTTACTCATTCACTGGTCCGGAGCAAGTAACTAATAATTAATTGGCTCTACTTCTGCTTTAATCAGAGGTAAATTAAAGGGTATGAATGGTAAATTAAAGGGTATGAATGACTATTTATTTGCAGATAACGTGGGTTCAAAATTACGCTATTTGCGGGTCGTAGCGCTTTTATTTACAGGTTACTACACCTATATTTACCCCATCCATTTCAATAGGTTTAAGCTTATAGCCTTCCCAGGGAAGTGTTACAGAGAATTTTGCCCCCATATCTGGTTCACTTTCTACAATAATCTGACCTCCATGCAAATCCACACACTTTTTCACAATGGATAGCCCCAAGCCAGTGCCTCCGATTGTGCCAACATTACTGGCTCTATTAAAGGACTTAAACAAACTTTGCTGGTCTTCAATTGGGATGCCAATTCCCTGATCACAAACTTGGAATTTGACCTGTTTTTCTTCACAAGTGAGCTTTACTAATATTTTGCCACCATTAGGAGAATATTTGATAGCATTTTCAATAAAATTAGTAATAATTTGTCGGAGAAGCTTGGTATCTCCTGAAAACGGTAGGCTTTCGTCAGCACTGGTAAAAATCAGGTAATGTTTATCATCCACTTTCATTTTCCATTCATCGATTAATTCTTGGAAAAAGGCTACCAAATCCAAAGAAACTGGATTGAACTCTAGCTTTTCAAATTCAGCTTGGTTGAGGAACAGCACATCATTGACTAAGGTGGTCATGTGTTTGACCATGTTTTGGATACGGTGAAAATGTTTAAGTTGCTTATCCTCATCCCAGGTATGGTGATACCTTTCTAGCAGTTCGGCAGAAGAAGCGATCGTCGTCAAGGGTGTGCGATACTCATGAGAAATCGTGGTGATAATACGAGATTTTAGTTCACTGAGTTCTTTTTCTTGTTCTAGTGCTACAGCTAGTGCTTCTTTCGCTTGTTGCAGCTCGGCAGTACGTTCTATTACCCGTTGTTCGAGTAACTCTGCCTGTCGTTTCAGTTCTAGGCGCTGTTGCTGTCTTTCACAGGCATAGCGAATTGCTCTAATAATTTGGCGAGAATTGAATAATCCTTTGATTAAGTAATCTTGTGCGCCTTCTGATAGTGCCGTCACGGCAACTTCCTCATCATCTAAACCACTGAGAATGATAATGGGTACATCGGGGCATTGAGCATAAAGCTGGCGGAAGGTGTCTAGTCCGTATTCATCAGGTAAAGATAGGTCAGATAAAATAAGATCGATTCCTCCCTGCTTCAGACGTTCCAAACCCGAACAGAGGCTGTCAACACTTTCAAGCGTCATCTGAAAATGTTTACTCTTCGCCAGATATTCCTGAATCAGGTCAATATCCTGAATGTCGTCTTCAATAAGCAAAATTCTTGTAGGATAGTCTTGCATCGTCGTCATCAATTTTATTGAGGAGGAAGTTGTACTACAGTAAACCAGAATGATTCTATCGATTGAACAATTTGGGTAAATCCTTTAAAGCCAATGGGTTTGGTAACATAGCAGTTTGCTCCAAGTTTATAACTTTCCAAAATGTCTATATCGGCATCACTGGTGGTAAGAATCACAACAGGAATATACCCCAATTTTGGATCACTTTTGATCGCTTGCAGAATCTCTCGCCCAGACAAACCCGGAAGATTGAGGTCAAGCAAAATTAAGTTAGGTCGAACGGTATCAGCATATTGCCCTTCTTGGCGCAAGTAAGCGAGTGCCTCTTCCCCGTCATTGACCACTCTGAGGTTAATTTTCAATTTGGATTTGGAGAGTGTTGTTTGCGTTAGCTCTACATCTCCAGGGTCATCTTCGATTAACAAAACTTCAATGTCGTGATTTGACATACTAATTCCAGTTATTCAAGATTTCGATGGGTGTGCATGGCGATTGATTAATGCAATAGCGTACTACTACCTGAAAAAGTGAAATAGAAGGTTGTACCAATACCCTCCTGGGATTCCACCCAAATACTTCCATTGTGACGTTCTACAATTTTTCGACAAATCGCTAAACCAATGCCTGTACCTGGATACTTATTCCGACTATGCAACCGTTGGAAAATTACAAAGATTCTCTCCAAGTATTGGGGTTTGATACCGATGCCGTTGTCTTTTACGCTAAACAGCCATTGGTCGTGCTTTAATTTGGCTTCAATCACAATTTCTGGGGGCGCTTCACCTCGGAATTTCAGAGCATTGGCAATCAGGTTTTGGAACAGTTGCACCATTTGATGAAAATTAGCCTCGATGGTAGGCAGGGGTTCAACCGTAATCCGAGCGTTGTTCTCTGAAATGGTTAAACTCAAATCCGTAAGAATCCGATTCACAACCGCTCCTAAGTTGGTCGGTTCTTTCGTCAGTTCCCCTTTGCCCACCCGTGAGTAAGTCAATAAATCGGAAATCAACGCTTGCATTCTCTCGGCACCGTCTGTGATGTAAGCCATATATTTGTCAGCTTTGGCATCTAACTGGCCCTGGTAATCTTCTGCCAGTAATTCCGTGTAGCTCTTGATTTTCCGCAACGGCTCTCGCAAGTCGTGAGAGGCGATGTAGGCAAACTGCTCTAGTTCAGTGTTGGAGCGAATTAGTTCCTCATTGGCTTGCTTTAGCTTTTCCTCTGCTTCCTTGCGCTGGGTGATGTTTTCGGTAAAGATGACTATGCCACCCACTTCACCTGCACTATTGCGCCAAGGATATATCTCTCTGCGCTCCCAGTTCAAAGTGCCATCAGGACGGGGGAAACCATCTTCTTCAAACTTTGCTGTTATTCCCACAAGACAGCGTTGGTGGACTGCCTGCCAACGGTTAGCAATTTCTGGAAATACCTCATAGTGAGAGCGACCCATGATATCCTGCTCGCCAAGGTGGTAATCCTGTAGCCAACGCTGACTGGTTGCTAGATAGCGCATCTCGCGGTCAAACATTGCCACGGCAACGGGAACGTTTTCTATGAACAGGCGAAGGAGTGCTTCGTTTGTTGCAAGTACGGCATTGGCTGTTTCTAGTTCGGCTGTCCGCGCTTGTACCCGTTGTTCCAATTCTGCATTGGCTTTACTTAACTTCTCTTGGGCTTGCTTGAGATAGGTAATATCTCTAGAAAAACCCACTAAACCCTGGATATTACCTTGGGCATCATGGTATGCAGACTTAGTAGTAAGATATGTCCGCCACTCACTGCCGATGACGAACGTTTCCTCATAAGTTTCGGCTTTGCCAGAGGTAAAGACTTTTTTGTCGTTGGCTTGAAGCTGGGCGCTGACTTCCGGCCCAAACAGCGTGCAACTATCTTGGAAGAAAATTTCTTCAACTGATTCATTAAACAAACTCACTCCAGGATTATTTATAAATAAATAGCGCCCCTGCAAGTCTTTGACATAAATGGGGTTAGGGTTAGAGTTGATAATAGATTGTAGGAGGTTGTAGTTGTCTAGCAAAGCTTCCTCTGTCTGTTGTTGAGCGATAATCTGCTCGGATAGTGTCTGGTTGGCTGCTTCTAACTCGGCTGTGCGTTCTTCGACTCGGAGTTCTAGCTGGTGATTTACCTTTTGCAAAGAGGCCTGTGCTTGCCTGCGTTGGGCAATTTCACGATTGATTGCCAGGTAGAGCCAGTAAAATACAAGTAGGTTAAAAACAATTCCTGTTAAAAAAGCAAGGTTTTGTATTTTGACAGCTATTTGCTGCTGATTGACCCGCCGCTTCAAGAGAAAAGCTTCCTCATCCTCCATATCAAGGAGTATTTGTCGGATACGAGCCATAATTTCCTTCCCCTGACTCGTCTTGATTCTGTTACGCGCCGCTTCAAATCCCTTTTTTTGACGCAGCTCCATAACTTGTTCAAGTGCCGCCATCCTTTGTGCAATTAGAGGGTTAAGGATGTTAATCCGTTGCTGTTGGTGAGGGTTATCTGCTGTTAAGTTCTTCAGTACCTGAATTTGTTGATTAACTGAGCCACGGTCTTCGTAATAGATTTTTAAATAATCCTCTTCTCCGGTGATGAGGTAGCCCCGTTGTCCTGTCTCAGCCTCGGTGATTGTAGCAAGGGTTGATTCAATATTTCGCCGTACTTGATGAGTATGAGCCACCCAATCAGCAATTGCTCTATTCTTGAGAAAACTTCCATAGGATAAGGCATTAATAATAACCAGAACCATCGATGCTGCGCCAAATCCAACTATAGTTTTATGTTCAATAGACAATTTCATACATTGTTCTTTTTGTAGCAATAAATTTTAAAAATTATCCTTAACTAAAGCAGTTCAAAAAGCGCTATAGATCGATTTTTTTTGAAGAGTACTTAGAGAGTAGCTCACGTCCGCGATCGCCTTTTTTCTTAAACTTTTGAGCAATCAGCTTCATTGCCATCGGGGACGGGGTGCAATGTCCATTCTCCCAGCGGTTTACTGTGGGATAAACCACCCCTAATTCAGCAGCAAATTGTTCTTGCGTCAACCCCATTAACTGCCGGAGTTCGCGAATAAGCTTGCCAATGTCTGGTTGCTGTATTAACAAAAGTTCGTTTCTTTTCATTGGTAGTTGCTCGCACGTTTGATATATCATCCACAACACAGTAGCGTGCGATCGCTAAACCTCGAATTGGTAAATTTACTGAAAATTCTCTGCCTGAGTTGATGCTGACTTCCGGGAAATTACGGATGTCATCCCGGACGAGGGTATGCTGGTTTGTTGTGCCAGTAGGGTTAGCTTTTAGCTGTTTTATCTTGAAGTACGCCGGTGAGTAGCAACGGATACTGATTTTGTTGGCGAATTCATCTGGGTTATGACCTGTAGGGAAGAAGCATTCGGACGACTAGCTATCGGGTAATCCTGAATATTTGTTTCCGACTGCTTCTCCCTTCCTACAAACCCTCACAGGGCGAAGCATTCGGATAGATAAATCTCGGTTGATTGGCAAAATTGATCGCCCAAATGCTTCGCCCCTACATCATTATTCGTCGTGCGTAATTAAAGACGGGTTAGAGTCCCCCGTACAGACGCCCTGCCAGGGCGTTTCTACAAGTTGTCTATATTCAGTTGGGGTTTAAATTCCCATCTGAATATCAATTACGAATTACGAATTATGAATTACGAGTTGTTAAGCTTTTGTTGCTACTCCTTTATACATATAACTGTGAGTTTTTGGAAGGTTGGGGACATAAAACTTCTCTAGCTTGAGGAGTTGGAAATGATTTTTAATCAACTGTTCAATATTTCGATTGAGATGACAGCCGTCAGCTATAACCTTTTGCAATGGATTCAAGCGATTTTGCCAAACTTGGATGTTGGGTTCATCACTCAGTCCATGTTCAATAAAAAAGAACTTTCCCCCAGGTTTGAGGACTCGATGGATTTCTTGAAGAGCTTGGTCTAGGTTAGCAATGCTACACAATGTCCAAGTACTAACTACACTATCAAAGCTATTCTCAGCCATTGGCAAACGTTCGCCATTTAGAACTTTATTATCTACCTGAATAGAGGACGCTTCGATGCGCTCTTGAGCCAAGCTATTCATGCCTGGATTGACATCAATGGTCGTTATTTTTTGTGTTTGTTCCGGGTAATGGGGTAAATTCAAGCCTGTGCCAAAGCCAATTTCCAAAACTTCCCCCGATACCTCAGATAAAACCTCTTGACGATACTCAGATAAGATTGGGCCGGACATACTCCAATCCATTAATCTGGGGAAAATAACTTGCGAATAGAAGCCCATGCGGAAATTCCCTATTACAGAATCGGTCACACTCATTTAAGTTACAGCTAGCTTGCCTGCGATCGCTTCCCCCTCCTGATTCACGTAGATGGAGGATAACCCGATCGCGATCGCTTGACAGGAGCAAAAGCAGAGATCGTACTTCCTTCTTCGCCCTTACAAATTACATATTTTGCCTGTTTTGTCAAATACTTTTACTTGACCTGCTCCTTAGATTTATTGATGAAGTTCCCTTTCCCTTTCCCCTTTCCCCCTTCCCCCCTTTTGAATGGCAGCAAAAATGCTTTAAAAAGAGACTAATCCTCCTATGGTGAGATGTGAAGGCATGATTGAATTTCAATAATTATCGCAACATCATCTATACCTGCAGGATGTGGGTTGAGTTAAGGTGTTACTCTAACTTGCACAACCACGCTCTAGATAGCGTACTAGCAAGAAACCTTACTCTATCCCAGATGGGGAAAAACTTGAGGCTACCGATAAGCAGCAAGAAGAGAAGGTTTACGGAAATCGTCTGTAACTATTTTTAATTCAATCGAAGTCAAGGGAGATATTGCTGCAAATGCTGCCGAGCGAAGGTAGACGAAGAGTCCAAATTGAAGGAGTCTGGCCAGAAATTGATGGGGGTCGCTTTCCTATCAAACGGACAGTCGGCGAGAAAGTTCACGTTGAAGTTGATATGTTTGGTGATGGTCATGATGCCGTTTCTGGCGTCCTCTTATACCGTCCGGAAACATCTCAACAGTGGCAGGAAGTCCCACTATTCCCTTTAGTCAACGACCGATGGGAAGGGGAATTCAGTGTTGCCGAGATGGGAAGTTATGTCTATACCATCCTGGGCTGGGTTGACCACTTTAAGACCTGGCGGCGAGACATTGTTAAAAAAATCGATGCGGTACAGGTGACACCCGTTGATTGGCTCATTGGAGCCGAATTAATTGAGAAAGCCAGTCAGCAAGCCTCTGGTCAAGATGCCGAGCAATTGAAAACCTGGGCTGCTGCTTTGCGTTCCCATCACAAACAGAGCAATGGCATCCTTGAGGACAAAGCCGTCTCACAGGATTTAGCTGCCCTAATGGCTAAGTATCCTGACCGAGAATTCGCGACTACTTACGAAAAACTCCTCAAAATCACTGTTGACCGTGAAAGAGCTCGCTTCAGTACTTGGTATGAGTTGTTTCCTCGTTCCTGTGGAGCACCAGGACAGCATGGCACCTTTGCTGACTGCATTGCCCGACTCCCCTACATTGCAGATTTAGGGTTTGATGTCCTTTACCTGCCCCCTATTCACCCGATTGGCACCACCTTTCGCAAAGGGAAAAATAACACGACTGTCCCTGAACCTGGGGATGTAGGAGTACCTTGGGGCATTGGTTCACCCGAAGGAGGTCATAAAGCGATTCATCCTGAACTGGGGACGCTGGACGACTTCCGGAAGTTAGTTGCCGAAGCCGCTAAGTATGGGATTGAGATAGCATTAGACCTCGCTTACCAATGCTCTCCCGACCATCCCTACGCACAAGAACATACTGCATGGTTTAAGCGCAGACCCGATGGCACCATTCAGTATGCAGAAAACCCGCCCAAAAAGTATCAAGATATTTACCCGATTGACTTTGAAACCGAGGACTGGCAGAACCTCTGGGAAGAACTCAAAAGCGTTGTGCTGTTTTGGATTGAGCAGGGGGTAAAAATATTCCGTGTAGACAATCCCCATACCAAAGCGTTTAATTTTTGGGAATGGATGATTGGGGAAATCAAGCAGGATTATCCCGATGTTCTTTTCCTGGCGGAAGCCTTTACCCGTCCCAAGATGATGTATCGTCTTGCCAAGCAGGGCTTTACTCAGTCCTATACCTATTTCACTTGGCGCAATACCAAGTGGGAATTGACTGAGTACATGAAAGAACTCACGCAGACGGCGGTACATGAATTCTTTCGACCCAACTTTTGGCCCAATACCCCGGATATTCTCCATGCTTATCTCCAGCACGGCGGACTACCTGCGTTTAAAATCCGGTTAGCTTTAGCGGGGACGATGACGGCAAACTATGGAATTTATGGGCCTGCTTTTGACGTTTGCGAAAACCGAGCTCTGAAAGAGGGGAGCGAAGAATACCTGAACTCGGAGAAGTATCAAATCCGGGAATGGGATTTAAATAGTCCTTACAGCATCAAGGATTGGATTGGACGGGTAAATCGCGCCCGCCGAGAACATCCAGCTTTGCAGAGTAACAAAAGCATCAGATTTCATCAAATCGATAATGAGCAGATTATCTGCTACACCAAGCAGACAGAGGATTTGAGCGATGTAATGCTGATGGTGGTGAATCTCGATCCCTACCATACTCACTCTGGCTGGATTTCCTTGCCCTTGGAGTCATTGGGGATTAATCCCAACCAACCCTATCAGGTTCATGACTTACTCAATGATGCTCAATACACTTGGGAGGGGGGATCTAACTATGTCGAACTCAATCCCCATGTCGCTCCGGCTCATCTGTTCTCGATTAAGCAATAGCTAGACAGGAAAGTAGGGGCGGGTTGAATGGGAATAACACAAATTTCTCATCAGTTGGGATACAAAACCAAACCCGCCTTTACTCAAGTCAGGAGTTAGTAGATTTTTTGCAAAAGTCGTCGCTGAGGTACTATGGGGTCTGAACAAAGGCGATAGCGAAGCGCAGATCGCAAATCCTTGAATCATCATGACGCAACTCCTGCAAATGCAGAATCTCCTAATTCGCGATCGCTTAATTCCTTGATCGGTGCTTGATGATTTTGATGCTCTCCTGTTGACCCCTAATCCTCTGACTGGGAGACCCTTGCTTTCACCTCAGTTTATTCACGTCCACCGACTCATTTCTGAGTCAATTTGAATGGGTAATCTATCATTATACCTCATGAGAGCAAAATATTTAACTATTTTCCTTCAGATTTATTCCTTTGGTGTAGACAAGAGTAGAAAGGCTTATTTCTATTGAGGGTTGACCCTAAAACTTAATTGTTGCAACATATCACCTGAGTCTAAAACCTAAGCTCTAAAAACTATTTGTTTCATGCAAAACTCCAACTTGTTATTAAATGACGATCCCCTGTGGTTTAAAGACGCCATCATTTATGAAGTGCCTGTTCGCGCCTTTGCTGATAGTAATGGTGATGGGATTGGCGACTTTCGGGGGCTAACAGAAAAACTGGATTATTTGCAAGATTTAGGCGTTACCGCACTCTGGGTGCTGCCATTTTTCCCCTCACCCCTGCGGGATGATGGCTACGATATTGCCGATTACACCAATGTCAACCCCATCTACGGGACATTAGAAGACTTCAAAGACTTTTTAGAGGCGGCTCATCAGCGGGGTATCCGCGTCATTATCGAGTTAATCATTAACCATACCTCCGACCAGCATCCTTGGTTCCAGCGGGCACGTCGATCACCCAAGGGGAGTGTGGAGCGAGATTATTACGTTTGGAGTGATACGCCCGAAAAATACCAAGAAGCTCGAATTATCTTCCAGGATTTTGAAACCTCGAATTGGGCTTGGGACCCTGTTGCCAAAGCTTATTACTGGCATCGCTTCTACTCCCACCAACCCGATTTAAACTACGACAATCCAGCAGTGCGTCAAGCCGTCTTCGAGGTACTCGATTTCTGGTTGGCAATGGGCGTCGATGGGTTACGGATGGATGCGGTGCCTTACTTGTACGAACGGGAGGGGACGAACTGCGAAAACCTACCGGAAACCCATGCCTTCCTCAAAGCCATGCGGGCTCATGTAGACGCTAAGTTCCCGAATCGGATGCTGCTTGCCGAAGCCAATCAGTGGCCGGAGGATGCCGCCCAATATTACGGCGCTGGGGATGAGTGCCACATGAACTTCCATTTCCCGTTGATGCCTCGATTGTTCATGGCGCTGCGGATGGAGGATAGTTTCCCGATTAGTGATATTCTCCAGCAGACTCCACCCGTTCCCAGTAATTGCCAGTGGGCCGTGTTTTTGCGGAACCACGACGAATTAACCCTGGAAATGGTCAGCGATGAAGACCGGGATTATATGTGGAGGGTTTACGCTCAAGACCCGGAAATGAGGGTAAATTTAGGCATCCGCCGCCGTCTGTCTCCCTTATTGGGGAATGACCGCCGCCAGATTGAGTTGCTCAATGTGCTGCTGTTGTCGATGCCAGGAACTCCCGTCCTCTACTACGGGGATGAAATTGGCATGGGAGATAATGTTTATGTCGGCGATCGCAACGGCGTCCGTACCCCGATGCAGTGGAGTGCAGATCGGAACGCGGGTTTTAGTCGCACCACCCCTCATAAGCTGTATTTACCCGTCGTCGTTGAGTCGGAATATCACTACGAGGCGGTTAACGTCGAGGCACAACGGGCTAACCCCAATTCCCTGTGGTATTGGATGAAGCGCTTGATTGCTACCCGCAAGCGTTTTCACGCCTTTGGGAAAGGAAGCTTTGAATTCCTGCACCCAGAGAACCGCAAAGTTCTGGCCTTCACGCGCACCTACAACGAAGAACACATCTTGGTAGTGGCGAATTTGTCCCGCTTTGTGCAAACCGTTGAATTAGACTTATCGCCCTTCAAGGGGATGGTGCCTGTTGAGATTTTTGGACGCACGGAGTTCCCACCCGTTGGGGAATCGTCCTACTTCCTCAGCGTTGGGCCTTACTCGTTCTACTGGTTTACCCTACAACTGCAACCCAGTGCGCTCCAGCCATCTCAACCTCAAACGGAGTTGGGAAGTATGGCGGTTAGTGGGAAGTGGCAGGAAATTTTTTCTCAACCCCAGTCGAGAGCGACTTTGGAATCTATCCTGCCAGATTACCTGTATACCTGTCGCTGGTTTGGTGGGAAAGCCCGGAAGATCCAATCTACACACATTACTGAGGTCATCTCGGTACCCTACAAAAAAACAGAGGCTAAACTCGTTTGGTTGCGTGTGGACTATATTCAGGGAGACCCCGAAACTTACCTACTGCTACTGTCCTATGCAGAGGGTGAGCAAGCGCTGCACCTTTTGGCAGAGATGCCTCGATCCGTGGTGACCCGCCTGCAAGTTCAAGAACACGACGAAGCTGGGGTTTTATTTGATGCCGCAGCAGACAAGAACTTTTTGGCCATCCCGTTGGAGGCGATTGCTCACGCTCGTCGCTATAAGGGAATGACAGGGGAATTGGTGGCTACGGCTACCGATATCTTCCCAAGCTTGAGCGGTGGGACAACTGAACTCGAACCCTCTCTCATTAAGGGCGAGCAGAGCAATACTTCGATTATCTACGGCGATCGCCTGATTCTCAAACTCTTCCGTAAGCTTGAGGAGGGCATTAACCCTGATCTGGAAATCGGGCGTTTCCTAACCCAGAAAAAAGCATTAGAACACTTTGCCTCCATTGCCGGAGCGCTGGAGTACCGCCGTCCCAACGCCGAACCCCTGACGGTGGGGATATTGCAGGAGTTTATCCTCGATACCCGGAGTAGCTGGGAGTATACCCTCGATAGCCTGCGTAGCTACTTTGAAAATGTCGCGGTGCAGCACGCGGATATGACCGAAGTCCCTGTTCCCTCAGAGTTCCTGTTAGACTTGCAGGCGGCATTCAATGAACCAGAGACAGCAACACACCCAGATGTGGAGGATGGGAATGGGGAATTCTCGACATCCCCCTGGTCTCATGTCTCCTCGGTGCCAACGAACTCTCTAGCTTCCCAAACCATCGGTGCCTACCTGAGTAGCGCTCAACTGTTAGGCCAGCGTACTGCCGAATTGCATCTTGCCCTCGCCTCTGCTCCAGATAATCCCGACTTTGCCCCAGAACCCTTTACCTCGTTCTATCAACGTTCGATTTACCAATACTCGCGCAACCTAGCAGGGCAAGTGTTCCTGTTGTTGAAAAATCGCCTGAAACAACTGCCACCGAGTACCCAAGAGTTGGGGCAATCCGTCCTCAGTGCCAGCGAGCAGATTATGGGACGCTTCCAGTTACTGCTGAACCAAAAAATCACGGCAATGCGTACCCGTACTCATGGGGACTACCACTTAGGGCAAGTGCTGTATACCGGGAAGGACTTCATTATCATTGATTTTGAGGGAGAACCGGCTCGCAGTTTGAGTGAACGGCGGATGAAGCGATCGGCCCTACGAGATGTAGCAGGAATGCTGCAATCATTCAACTACGCTTCCAGCATGGCACTTCGCAATGAAGTCGAAAGTGGGATGATCCGCCCTGACAATTTCCCCATTATGGAGCAGTGGGCGCAGTTTTGGTATCGCTGGGTCAGTGCAGCTTTCTTGAATGCCTATCTCACAACGGCAAGCAAGGACTCATTCTTACCCCAAACCAAAGCAGAACTGCAAGTGCTTCTGGATACCTATCTGTTGGAAAAAGTGATCTATGAATTAGGTTACGAACTCAACAACCGCCCGACTTGGGTGGAAATTCCGCTACGGCGGCTTCTCCAGTTGCAAGAGTCCGTGCCAAGCGGGAATTATAATCAAACCGCTTCGCGGAGCCACTAGTTATTAGTCATTAGTCATGAGTTGAACAAGTTCCTTTTGCAAGAACAGGGAAAAGGGGAAAGGTCAAAGGGTAAAGGAATCTCCCCCCCTTTAACCTTTCCCCTAACTTGGCGCAAAAAGTCTAATGACTAACGAGTCAACCTAAAGCTTTTAAGAAATCATGACACGAATATCAGTTAATCCAAATCAACAAGAGGTGACAAACGGTTATGTCAGCCTACTAACTGAAGATGACCTCTATCTGTTTAATGAAGGGTCACACTTCCACCTTTATGAAAAATTAGGGTCTCACCCAGTCGTTGTCAATGGCGAAAGGGGAACCTACTTTGCCGTGTGGGCCCCCAATGCTACTGAAGTATTTGTTAAAGGGGATTTCAACGGGTGGCAGGATAATGGCCACCGCTTATCTCTTAAAGGAAACTCCGGGATTTGGGAAGGCTTTATTCCTGGGATGACCAAAGGTAGCCTCTACAAGTACCGCATCATTAACAGCAATACTGGCTATGCGGTGGATAAAGCCGATCCCTTTGCCAATTCTCAAGAAGTCCCGCCGAGAACGGGTTCAGTAATTTGGGACACCGAGTACACTTGGCACGACCAAGAGTGGATGGAAAAACGCGATCGCGTACAAGCCCTCGACGCCCCCATGTCCATCTACGAGGTACACTTAGGCTCTTGGATGCGAGTGCCGGAAGAGGGAAATCGCTACCTAACCTACCGAGAACTGGCATCGAAACTAGCTGACTATGTTAATCGGCTAGGATTCACCCATGTTGAATTGATGCCGATTACCGAACACCCCTTTTATGGGTCGTGGGGTTACCAAACAACGGGCTATTTCGCCCCAACCAGCCGCTACGGGACTCCCCAAGACTTCATGTATATGGTGGATTACCTCCACCAGCAAGGGATTGGCGTGATTTTGGATTGGGTTCCCTCCCACTTCCCCACCGACCAGCATGGATTGAACTATTTTGATGGGACAAACCTCTACGAACATGCTGACCCCCGCCAAGGGTTCCATCCCGACTGGCAAAGTAGTATTTTTAACTACGGTCGCCATGAAGTCCGTAGCTTCTTAATCAGCAGTGCCTTCTTCTGGTTAGATAAATGCCATATTGATGGACTGCGGGTGGATGCCGTGGCGTCGATGCTGTATTTGGACTACTCCCGCAAAGAAGGAGAGTGGATTCCCAATCAATACGGCGGCAGGGAAAATTTTGAGGCGATCGAGTTTCTGCGCCGCTTTAATGAAGCGGTTTACAAGCACTTCCCCGGTATCCAAACCATTGCGGAAGAGTCCACAGCTTGGCCGATGGTTGCCCGTCCCCTGTATGTGGGTGGTTTAGGATTTGGACTGAAATGGGATATGGGGTGGATGCACGACACCCTCAGCTATATGTCCCAAGAACCTATCCACCGGAAGTACCATCACAATAAACTCACCTTCCGGATGCTTTACGCCTTTAACGAAAACTTCGTTCTGCCGCTATCTCACGATGAGGTGGTGCATGGCAAGGGTTCACTGATTGGCAAAATGCCAGGAGATTACTGGCAAAAATTTGCCAACCTGCGCTTACTCTTCGGCTATATGTACGCCCAAGCAGCCAAGAAACTGTTGTTTATGGGTGGAGAAATTGGTCAGTGGTCGGAATGGAACCACGATCAAAGTTTAGACTGGAATCTTTTAGAGAATTCCACGCACGCCGGTCTACAAAAGTGGGTCGCTGACTTAAACCATGCCTATCGCAGCGAACCCGCCCTTCATGAACTGGATTTTGATTGGCAAGGGTTTGACTGGATTGATTGCAATGATTCAGAACAAAGCATTATCAGCCTCGTCCGCAAGGGCAAGTCTCCAGAAGATGTGGTACTAGCGGTTTGCAACTATACTCCAGTCCCCCGCTACGACTACCGTATCGGTGTTCCTGCTGATGGATTCTGGCAGGAGTTACTCAACAGTGATGCTACAGAATACGGGGGTAGCGGTATGGGCAATATGGGGGGTCTCAACGCTGATGCTATTTCTCAGCACGGTCAGCCCTACTCACTGAATCTCACTTTACCACCGCTTGCGATCGCCTTCTTCAAACGCTGCTAGATGTTAGCTTTTAACACGTAATGTTTCCCCCGTTAACTTTATGAGTATAACGGGGGATTTTCAAAGCAATAATAATTGGATGCTAGCACTGTTCTCGCTGGGTAAAGTTCAGTTCATCTTTTGGTAATGGGTAATGGGGAGCAGCTTTCTGCTAATTTTTAATGACCCATGACGTTCAGAGTCTCTTCTATTCCCCTGAGAACTCCTCTAGTAGCCAATACAAATTTGCTGTTAAATTTCATTTCTTATTTCTTGGAGTCTATATTCAATCTCACTGCGTTGTCGCTGAAGCTTATTTTGTTCATCTTTAACCTCTTTTTCGGCTCGCTGAATCTTTTTTTGCTCAATTTCGAGTATTGCTTGTTTAAGTTTTAGCTCCTTTTCTTTCGCTTCAACTTCATCAATTTCAGCTTTTAGCTTCGTGGATAGTTCGCCAACACGGTTTTTTAATTCACTTATCTGAGTCATAAATCAGCCTCTGACCACTGTTAAAAAATTACTTTTACTTGAATCATCAGCTAAAGTTTTCTCCAAAAAAGTATCTTTTAATACTAAAACTAGCTGCAAACTGTTATTTTTAATTAACTTAAGTAAAAATAGCTATATTGTTTAATCCGATTTGTAAAATACCTCTATAAATTGCTCTCTAGGAAAACTGGTAAATTAATTAAATATCATATTCTACTATCAAACCTTGTTATCCTGAGGAAATAATTCATTGGCTCCTTACTAAATCAACCTTTGGGGGGACGATAACAAACTTTTTCCCTGGAACAATTACTCAAAGCAACGACTAGCTCATCATACTGCCAGCTAAAAAGGTATACGATGCCCTGAGCGAAGGAATCTTTATCCTTACTTCAGGATATTTACGCTAGGGAGTTGATTGTCGCTGAGTATTGGTTTCTCCTGGATGTTCATCTATGTATGTAGCAACACTCTGGCCTGGTAAAGTTTATCCTTTGGGTGCCAGCTGGGATGGTAAAGGCACAAATTTCGCTTTGTACAGTGAAAACGCAACGGGTGTCGAGCTGTGTTTATTTGATAAAGACAATGAGGAGACACGCATCGAGCTACCTGAAGTGAGCAACTTTGTTTGGCACGGTTATGTGCCAGGGGTAGCACCGGGTCAAAAGTACGGGTTTCGAGTCCACGGCCCTTGGGCACCGAATGAAGGCCATCGCTTCAACTCCAACAAACTCCTGATTGACCCCTATGCCAAGGCCATTGATGGTGATGTGGGCAATGGGCCGGAACTGTTTAGCTACTCATGGGACGATCCTGAACAAGACCTATCCTTTTCTGATCTAGATGATGCCGATTTGGTACCGAAGTGTGTAGTAGTGGATCAATCCTTTGATTGGGGGGATGACCAGCTACTAAAAACACCTTGGCATGACACGATTATTTATGAAGCCCACGTCAAGGGTTTTACCCAACTGCACCCGGATATTCCCGAAGAATTACAGGGTACCTATGCCGGACTGGCACACCCAGCTGCGATCGCACATCTGCAGGCAATGGGAATTACAGCCATTGAGTTGATGCCCGTGCATCACTTCCTCGCCGAACCGGGATATCTCGTTGATAAAGGGCTAAAAAATTACTGGGGCTACGATTCCATCAACTATTTGGCTCCCTACTGCGGTTATAGTGCCGATAAAACTCCGGGCGGACAAGTCAGGGAGTTCAAAGAAATGGTTAAGGCACTGCACTTTGCTGGAATTGAGGTAATTTTGGATGTGGTCTACAACCACACCGGCGAAGGTAATCACTTAGGCCCAACCCTATCGCTGCGAGGCATTGACAATGCTACTTACTACCGCTTGGTAGAAGATGACCCCCGTTACTACATGGACTTTACCGGTTGTGGCAATTCTCTTAATGTGCGCCACTCCCAAGTCCTCAAATTAATTATGGATAGCCTGCGCTATTGGGTAACGGAGATGCACGTCGATGGCTTCCGCTTTGATCTAGCCTCGGCTTTGGCACGCGAACTCTATGAGGTGGATAGCCTGGCCGCATTCTTTGACATCATTCACCAAGACCCAGTGCTAGCCGATGTGAAACTGATTGCCGAACCTTGGGACGTTGGTGAAGGAGGTTATCAAGTTGGGAACTTCCCGGTACTCTGGTCAGAGTGGAATGGCAAGTATCGAGATACGGTGCGGGACTACTGGCGTGGGGAAAATAGTACATTAGGGGAATTTGCTTACCGTTTCACCGGTAGCTCTGACTTGTATTTTCAGACGAATGGGCGGCAACCCAATGCCAGTATCAACTTCATCACGGCCCACGATGGCTTCACCCTGAACGACTTGGTTAGCTACAACGAGAAACACAATGAGGCGAACAAGGAAGGAAACCGGGATGGGGAGAGCCATAACCGCTCTTGGAATTGTGGGGCAGAAGGACCTACAGACAACCTGGAAGTGTTGCAGTTGCGCGAGAAGCAGCGTCGCAACTTTTTAGCAACTTTATTCCTATCTCAAGGCGTGCCGATGTTGCTCTATGGAGATGAAATGGGGCGCACGCAAGGCGGTAACAATAATGCCTACTGCCAAGACAGTAAGATTTCCTGGATCGATTGGGACTTGGCCGTGGGGAATGCGGATTTGTTGAAGTTTACCAGCGAACTCATTTACTTCCGCCGCCAACATCCGGTCTTTCATCGACGTAAGTGGTTTCAGGGGCGGCCCATCCACGGTTCGAGCGTCAGTGATATTGCTTGGCTCAATCCGGATGGGGGTAAGATGACTCAGGAGCAGTGGGATGTGGGTTATGCCAAGAGTCTGGGAGTGTTCTTAAATGGACATGGGATTACCGCTGTTGGCCCGCATGGGGAGCGCATCATTGATGATGATTTTCTCCTATTCTTTAATGCCCACTATGAAATAATGGAGTTTGCCATACCAACTACGCTAAAGGATAAACAGTGGGCGGCGGTGATTGATACCAAAGAGCCTCGATTCCTCAATCAGGAGAATATTTTCACAGGCGATCAATTGGTTCCCGTGACGGAGCGATCGCTCGTGGTGCTGCGCCGTGTTGGATGACAAATTGTCATTAGTCATTGGTCATTAGTCATTGGTCATTAGTCATTGGTCTGATCAAAAAGTCAGGGCGACAGGCTAATGACTCTTATCTTTTGTCACTTCTCCCATGTCCGAGCCATTAATTGTTGTTGATGTACAATCGGGTTTTATCAACGAGTTCACCCACCATATCCCGCAACGCATTGCTCGTTTAATTCAGCGAGATGACTATGCTCCAATCCTGTTGACTCGGTTCATCAACTCCCCAGATGGGCCCTACCAGCGGTTGCTCGATTGGCATAGTTGCGATCGCGAACCAGAAACGAATATTGTCTCAGAACTAGAACCTTGGGCAAAACCGGATAAGGTGTTTTCTAAGTCAGGACTGTGTGGGTTACCGGACGAACTGGCATCCTACTTTAAAGATTGCCGTTTTGAACGAGTATTCATCGTCGGCATTGATACCGATATGTGCGTGTTAAAAATAGCGATGGATTGTTTTGACCTAGGCATTGAACCCATTGTACTCACCGATTGTTGCGCCAGTACGGCTGGCTTACAAGCACATCTAGCTGGGTTAGCGGTACTCAGTCGCAATATCGGTGCCAACCGTCTACGTGACGCTGGCCTTTCGGGCGGATTGCTAGCAGCACCCGTCGAGTCAAGTAATGAATAGAGTAGCAGTAAGAACCTATCCGATAAATCCGAATCGACCCTTAAACTGACCTCTTGTACCCTTCTTAATAATCGTTGGGTGGGCACTGACTACAGAAGTTAACAAGCTGATTTTATTGTTGTGTAGTGCACACCCTACATCTAAACAATGAAAACGATTTATAGCAGTCGCCAAGGCGACTCTTGACTCTCTCCAAATCCTGAAACCAAGACCCGTCAATCTTTTCCCTTCTGCCTTCTGCCCTCTGCCCTCTGCCTTTTGCTATATATAGGAGTTGCTTCTTGAACAAGAGAGTAGCATTTTGGCTTATTCCCTCACAAGACGACAAAGCATTTTTTCAAAAAATCATCGATACTCTGGCACAAGAGCATGACGCTTTGACGTTCACCCCTCATGTTACTATCTACGTCGGTGAATATGCACCCGATGAATCTCCAGCCGAACTTCTGGCAACAGCAACCCAAGGCATTCAACCTTTTAGCCTCAGAGTCGATCAGCTCCTGTATACAGAAGAATTTACTAAAACATTATTCGTACAATTTCACCCCAACCCAGTACTGAGTCAAATCACAGAAAGCTTGCGGAGCAACTCTTCAAAACCGTCTGACTATGTACTCAATCCCCATTTGAGTTTAATTTACCAATACTTAACTGAGGAAACGAAGATAGAGTTAGCCACTTCAATGAGCCTACCTAAATCGGAAGTATTTTTTGATCAAGTGAGTGCTATTTCTATTCCGGACACTATAACAAAACGGGAAGATGTAGAGAATTGGAACTTAATTTTCACCCAAAAACTTCAAGAACCATAAATTTAAAGTAGGAATGTTTTTATTATTCCTATCTATGACTTTAACGGAAGTCCTCTGACTTACCACTTAACGTTTCAACTGGTTTAGCAGGCTTTAAGCTCGATCCATAAAGGTCAACAAAACGTTTAAACAGCCACATCGTTTCGTGATTTGAAACTTTATTCAAATTGACCAAACGTTCTATATTTCTCTTGGCGAGTTGGCGTAAGTAAGGTAAATCCTCAAATAGAGTCAAGCACGAGGCAAAATGCAAGAGAATTTGTAATAAGGGTTTGGGCCATTCTAGATTGCTGTAAATATCGATAAATAGCTTATGCTTAGTGGGACTCAGAGGAATAGCGTTAAAGATTACAATGATATATTTGTTGTTGTAAACAGGAATCCTCAGCTCAACTGTATAGGGTGTATGCAAAATTAATCCAGCTTCAACTATCGGTTGCCTCCAAATTCTCAAAGCATTGACAGGAGAATGGAGAATTGTTTGAAATGTCACCATGCCACCAATAGCAGTAGTTTGAAAATCATTCACTTTGATGACCCTGAGGTTATTCAGGCTAAAATTGTGAATGGTTTCCAGATGTTTTAAGTTTAACAAGTGATAAATTTGGCACACATAAGGAACAGGTAGGGTATATTCCTGCCTAATCATATGTTGTTCTTGCAACTCCAGCATTCTGGCTTGAGCTGTAGAGAGATAGACTTCATGCTGGTCAGTATTTACAATTTGGTAGTTCTGGAGCGAGTCAATTTCATCACTATTCCAGCTTGTTTCTGGCTTCAAATATAGCCAACTGATAAAGAAGAAAGAAGCTGTAAAAAGGTGGATAATTTCTATGATAGACAAATAGCCATCAGCGAATGCAGCAATACCTCTATCAGTGACTCCGAATAGCCAAGAGGGAATTCCAAAAACCCAAATACTGTTTTTGACCTTGGCGATAAAAAGAGGTAATTCTAAAGCATTACTATTATCCGTTAGTTTACAGCTATTATTCGGAGAGGTATTGTTCAACATAGCCATTACAACCTTATTTTTAGGTTTTATTTTAATTGGCAAACTCGTCCACAAGAGCCAATTTCCCTGGAAATAAGCTCTTTTAATTTTTGAGATCAAGAACCCAACAAGCTTTAAAAAAGCTTGCTGTTGCTCTTATCGGATATAAAATTCCAAAAAGAGATTCAGTGTGGAGGTGGAGTCAAGTTTTGTGCTTACCCCTAAGCTAACACCAAGAATTTAGACTACCCTCTCTCCGGAGTTAAGACTTCACTTATGCCCAAATATCTACTTAAGCACTAGAGTTAGATTAAGAGAGCGTGTATACATAAATACAAAAAGATAAATTAAGTTAAAGACTAATCTCTCTAAAAGTCGTTCACAAAGATTGAAGTTCATGTCGGCAATAAAAACATGGTGACCTAAGGTAGAAGGCTAACCAATTGAGTTTTGAATAATCATTATCTTGCCAACCTCACCCATTAGATGAAAAAATGCGATCGCACAGCTAAGCCTAGATGAGTTGTAGGGGAAATCTACGTTAATTCTTAGCAATATTAAATAAGTGACAAACTTCCTGGTTATCCGCCTATACGTGAGATATCATAAATGACCGCTCGCTCCAAAAGGAGACAATCTCATTTCGGCAACAACGATTAGGCGGGAGTAAAGCAGAAAATGCCCAAATGGAAACTCGTTACTGAATTCACCTTTGATAGCGCCCATTTCATTAAAGACTATGACGGCCCCTGTGGTCGAATGCATGGGCATACTTATAAAGTGCGAGTTGAGGCGACCTCGTCAAAGCTGCACCCATCGCAATACTGTCCCCATCCCGTCATGGTTGCTGACTTTAGAAGCTTGCGTTGGGCTAAACAGGATATGACGAAGGGAGGGTTAGATCACTCCGTTTTGAATGAGGTTTTGCCTGAAGAATATGAGACGACGGCAGAGATGATTGCTCAGTACATTTACGACGAAACCAAAAAGCGGGTTCCTGAAGACGTGCAGCTCAAGGTTGCCGTATCGGAGACTCCCAATAGTTGGGTGGAATATGAAGATGATTGATCGTTTTTTCTTCAGAGGAGGAGAATCTTAGCGATAACTGGACTGAGTCTTAAATTCAGATCTAGAACTGTTATGAATATAGCTTTTGGATGTAGGGTGAGCAGGAGTACCTCAACCCTAAAATCATCTTTTCAACTTCTGTAGGCTTCTGCCCACCCGAAAGGTTTTAAGAAGAATGCAAAATGTCAGTTAAACATAAATAAGCCTTATAGGAGTAGTGGTTGAAATCTAATTTTGCCTAATTCCTAATTAATTTCCTGGAACTCATCCGGAATTTGACTGCTTTAGATTGTATTACTTGCGTATTGCAAAAAAATAAATTCAACCATCGCCAAGGATAAGAACTATTTGTTGGTTCAAAACTGGTGATGGATGGTGAAAAAGCATTTTTGATAGTTTCCTTAGGGAGAAACATTCTAGATAAACATATTTCCCTATTAAATGGACTATCAAAATGAATGAGGTGCATTACTAATCAGCGAATTTGGACAGGATTGAGTAACCCAATAAGTTACAACTGTTGTTGCTAGGAATTTCTTATGAGTCACTACAAACCCGACAAACAGGATAAACACGATAAACACGACAAACCTGGCAAACCCGACAAACCCGGCAAACACGACAAACCTGGCAAACCCGACAAACACGACAAATACGACGACGAAGACGACGACGATAAACCCTACAAACCTGGCAAACCTGGCAAGCCTGACAAAGACGATGACGATGACGATGACAAATCCTACAAACCCGGCAAAAAAGGCAATGTCATTACCGTTAATCTGAAAGCCACTAGAATTGACTTCCATGCCAAAGAATACGAGAAAATGCTCAAAAACATGCAGGGCAATATTCTCAAAGGGCATGGTCGGAACTACTCCGTTCACATTTTCCTCAAATTCGCTGCCAATACCCGTGAGGTCAAAAAGTGGATTGAGGAAGTTACCAAAAAATATGTCACCTCGGCTGAACAACAGCTACGGGAAACGGAAAACTACAAAAAAAATAAAACTCCTGGCGGTCTTTTTGGCAACTTTTTCTTGTCAGCTAAGGGGTACGAAACGCTAGGTTTCACAAAAGCAGAACTTCAAACCGCTTTTGTTGAAGAGGATGTATTCCTTGGTGGAAAAGTTGATGTAAAATTTACCAAAGGAATGGCTGCTTCCCAAAGTGAACTTAAAGACCCACCTGTGGAAGCATGGGAACAGGGATACAGATATTCCATCGATGCCGTAATCCTTTTGGCAGATGAAGACGAACAGCGACTATACCGGGAAGCAACTGCAATTATCCAAGACAAAAAGCTGCCTGCAACGGTATTAGCTGTGGAATATGGCAGTGCATTGAGAAATGAAAAGGGAGAAGGAATTGAACATTTTGGTTATGTGGATGGACGCAGCCAACCTCTATTTTTAGCCAGTGAAATTGAGGCGGAAAAAAATAAGGATGGCATCGACCAATGGAACCCATCTGCACCACTCGATCTTGCCCTCGTTCCCGATCCGTTTGCTGAAGGGGAAGATTGTTTGGGGAGTTATGTGGTGTTTAGAAAACTCGAACAAAATGTCCGAGGATTCAAACAGCGCGAACGAGCTCTCGCTCAAGCGTTGGGATTAACGGGTGATGCCGAAGAAAGAGCAGGCGCTATGGTAGTAGGGCGTTTTGAGGATGGTACGCCTGTAGTGCTTCAGCCCAATGATGGCCTTGACTCACCAGTCCCCAATAACTTCAATTATGACAATGATACTCAAGGCAGCAAATGTCCATTTCACGCCCACATTCGGAAAATGAACCCACGCGGTGACATTCCGAACTTTTTTGGGAGGACTGAGGAACAAAAGCAACAATTACAGGAGGAGGAACTCAGTCATCGCATTGTTCGGCGCGGCATTCCCTTCGGCAAGCAAGTCATCGATCCGCGTAACGAGTCTACTATTGAACAGTTACCGACAGGTGGCGTAGGTTTGCTGTTTATGTGCTGCCAAAGCAACATTGCTCGACAATTCGGGTTCTTGCAGAAGAGTTGGGCAAATAATTTGGACTTTGTGCAACTCCAAACTGGACTCGATCCAGTGATTGGGCAGAAACTTTCTGGTGAAACTCCCTTAGCCCAGAAGTGGCCTGTGCAATGGGGACAGCCTAATAAAACCGCCTTTGATTTTGAAGGGTTTGTAACCATGAAAGGTGGTGAATTCTTTTTTGCACCCAGTATTCCGTTTCTCAAGAAATTGAAAAAAGATGATTAAAAATTGATATCGATTCCGTCTGAATACTCGTCGTAAGGACAGACGCGGGGCTTTCAAGAAACACATCCTAATCCTGAGGAGGGCGAAGCATTTGGATAGCTAAATCTAGGTGCATTGAGTTAGATCCTTCTCCAAATGCTGACGCTCGTTCCGACGCTCCTTCGTCGCTAACGCTTTGCTATCGCTACCGCTGACGCTCGAAGACTCGCTAACGCTAACGCCCCTACAAGCGCCCCTTGTGCTTCTTTCATCGATAACGGATGCAATTGCGTTCTTGGGGCGCTCACATTTTGCACCAGTGTCAACTAGAGGCAGAGTATCTATATTCTCGTTCCCAGGCTGAGCCTGGGAACTAGGTTCGGGAGGCTGGAGCCTCCTCTTTCTTGAGAAAGGTGCAAGACTCTCCATGAGCTACACACACGAGCATTGCGATGAAAGTCTTTCCTCCTGACTCCTGACTCCTGACTCCTGACTCCTGACTCCTGACTCCTGACTTCTGACTCCTGACTCCTGACTCCTGACTCCTGACTCCTGACTCCTGACTCCTGACTCCTGACTTTCAAGACAGATATGAACACTGAATTATCCGAATTTGATATAACAGCTTAATCAAGGATTAAATTTTTGTTCTATACCTGGATTGGTAGAAGCTTCATCAAAATGCATATGAATTGCATTTCTTGTCGCAAAATTATCTATTCTGTTAGCTGATAATTTAGTCGCAATGATTAGTGATATCGTTATAATCATAGCTTCTATTATCTTCTTCATGAGGCTTATTGAACTCAACTAAAAAAAGCAGAAATCTTTTCAGGATTAGTTTAAATACCAAAAATCAAGGAATAAAAAATACTGATTTTAGCTCTTAAATAAGATTGAGACTATTACTAAAAGCAAACGCTTTTTATCATTATATAACTATTGAGCCATAATTCAAGGATTTTCTTCCTATAGAAAGACGAGTTTTTTACCCCATTAGAAAGAAGAAATCGCACCACCAGATTTATAAGGTAAAGCCGAAAGGCAATCACGCCTTTGAGAGAAACCCAGAAAAATCCAGAAAATATGGTGAAAATTTTTCTTTCAGCAGGTCACGGTGCTGGCGATCCAGGTGCGAGGGCAGGTGGCGCGACAGAAGAAGAGGAAATGATCGAAACAAGGAATGCTGTCGTTAAGGAATTGCGCTCGCGAGGTTTAGAAGTCCTGTGGGTACCGGACACCCTAACACTGAAACGAACCATTTACTGGATAAACGATCACAGCAGTCGTGGGGATGTGGCTTTAGAAATCCATGCCGATGCGTTTAGTAATACCAAGGTGCGCGGGGCCAGTATCTACTACATTGACGAAAATGAGCAGCGCAAAGCCGATGCGGAGTTGGTACTCGAAGAGTTGTTAGAAGCCGTTCCTAAGCTCCCTTCTCGTGGAGTGAAACCGGATACCGCTACTGGAGTGGGTCGTTTAGGGTTCTGTCGCCAAATTGATGTTCCCTCTATGCTCCTAGAGTTGGGGTTTATTACCAATCCAGAAGACCGCTTCTTATTGCAAGCTCAACGAGAGAATTTTGCCCGTGGGATAGCAGACGGTTTGCAAGCTTGGAGTTATAAAGAAGCTATCCGGCAAGGCTTGGTTCCCCCACCGATCAGATACCCAGTCATCGATATCAAAATCAACGACAAGGTATATGACAACCAGGGAATTCTTGTCAATGGCAATGCCTGTGTTCCTATTGTCCTCCTTGCCGCCCTGGGAGTTGATGCGGAAGTTCTGGTAGATCTACAAAAAATTACCTACCGCAATGTGATTTATGTCAAAGCGGTTAACCTACAGCGGTTTAACGTATCTGTCAACTGGGATAATTCCACTCGGACAGTAGTCTTAGGCTCGAAAAGCAAAACAATAAATTAGCAATTTCTACACTGCTAGTGTTTACTTCTGTGTAATTTCTGCTGGTAGCGATCGCACAAGACTGAGGCTGATAGGAGTTTGACTAATAACTTGGGTGTAGTCAGCGCTAAGATAGGGACGGTATTGCGGTACTCCTGCAATGTAGGTTTTGAAGAAAGCAACACTCAAGGCGTTGAGATAACGATGCGCGATCGCAGGATTTGGGCCAATCACTTGAGCAGGGGTGGGTAAAGGTTCTGCTTCTGAATTTGTCTGGCTAGATGCAGAAAAGTGAGTTCCACCTTCAAGCAAGACGAGGTACTTTTCTGGATTTGTCAGCCAAGTGAAGGGCCCAATTTGTTCAGGTAAAGCAGGTGCGACTTTATCAGCGCTGCTGCTGACGAGCATTACTGGAATTTTAATATCGCTTATCCCCTCTTCCCCAAAGATCAGGCTAGTAATCGGGTTAATTGCGATCGCTGCCTGAATTCGTTTATCACGCAAATTATACTGAGTACCAGGAAGTTGCAAAGCCTTACACTGGAGCAAAAGTGAAACATTGAGAGCATCTTCGAGAGACTGACACTGCTTTTGCCGTTGTTCAACGTTAAGGGAAGCACCTGCAAGAGCAAGCACTGTATAACCCCCAAACGAATGACCGATTGCGCCAACTTGTTGTAAATTAAGTTGTATGTTGGGGTTAGCCGCGTCGAGACGTTTCAGTGTATCCAACAAATATTTCACATCCAGAGGACGGTTAATAAATTCACTGGGTTCTGTCACTTCACCCGATCGACCCGCTAGTAGCGCTTGCACTTGTTCAGTATTGCTACCCGGATGTTCGGGGACAGCAACAGCAAAGCCATAAGATGCTAGCTGCTGTGCTAAGTATGCAAAGCTTTGGCGGTTTGCTCCTAAACCGTGAGAGATGACAATGACGGGTGCTGGTGCTTCGACGTTAGGCAGGTAAATATCGGCAAGAAAGCGGCGATCGCGTTGAGGGTCATATAATATCAGTGTCTGTTTGTCCCATGTAAACCGTCCTCGCTGCCGTAAATCTGGCAGTTGAGAGAAATTAACGCTTGGTGGGGGAGTAGCTGCTGCGGCTGATTGCTGAGATACGAGTGCGATCGCTTGATTTGTCTGTTCAACCAATTTTCTAGCTCAGAAGCAATGTCAAGGCTGCGCTCTAAATCAATCCGAATGCCGCGAGTCGGAAATTTACGCAATATGTTCAGTAACGTTAAGCCTTTTGGCTCGGCTGCTGCTAAAATTAGTGCTGATCGTAGAGCATAAAATCCCGGTTGACCCGCTTCTGTTTTAACTACGTTTCCCAGCCGATGGAGCAATGTTTCCCCAATCGGCGTGTAAAGAAACTGCGAAACTTCCACCGGGCCTAACTCAATTGGTGTTAATAGGACGCGCCGTAATCGCTCTAGCTGTTGCGGCTTAAGATACCGGGCGTAATAGGCTAAATTCCCCTCAAGTTCGCCTGTCTTGGCATAAGTTTCTAGAGCATCAACAGAAATTGAGCGTTCCAGGATTGAATAAGAAGCACGAATTCGTTCAGCTCCCATAGCAGGAGTCTGAATCCCTGCTGTAGGAAACAGTAGCATTGAGAGTGCAATTCCCGTTCCTTTAAATACCTGACCGATGGGATAAACTCGCCAATATTGCTGAAAAAATTGTGAGAAATGTACTTGAAAACTTTGAAGCAGTGACATAATAGTTTTTATAGCCTAGAGCAGGCATCCTGATAAAATATTTGACCACCTTATAGAGACATAGGTGTTTTTTAAGGAGCAGGTAAAAAACGACAGAGAACAAGGATGCGGCTGGCAATTCCAGGCTATATTCAGTTTCTTTACTTTTGTTAAATTAGATTCCTCATCCTATAAACCATACTCCAACTTATTTTGGGAACCGAATCAGCCTTGGGACTGAATCCAAAGTATCTCGTAAACTCTTTAGGCTGAGCGGGAATAGCTTGCGAACTCGTTCTCCACCTCAATTCAAAAATTTCCTGTCAATTGCTAGAGAGGTGGAGTAGGACATAGAAATGAAATTAGAATGAAATCTTGCTCCGCCAATGGTAAGAGATTTCTGCTACCCCCTTAGTCAGACGCGATCGCACTGTCAACCTCTTAAGGTGATGTTGAAGAGGCAAGATTGCTTCCTCAAAGTTATTCCAAGCAATTAGAGAGGCGGAAATAATGGCGATACAACAACTCACGCTGAATCAAGTGAATCAAGAGATGCAGCAGTGTATTCAAAACTGCTTAGACTGCCACAGCATTTGCTTGAACACAATTACCTACTGCTTGCAAAAAGGCGGTATGCACGCTGAACCCGCTCCTATTCGGCTGATGCAAGATTGCGCTGAAATCTGCCAGACGAGTGCCAACTTTATGCTGCGTGGCTCCGATCTCCACACACGCACTTGCGGTGTTTGTGCACAGGTGTGCCAACAATGCGCGGATGACTGCGAAAAAATGGGCGATGACGGTCAAATGAAAGCTTGTGCTGATATGTGCCGCCGTTGCGCTGAATCCTGTCGGCAGATGTCTATGGCAACGGCGTAAATTACTCCTTAACTTTAAAAGGGGAAGGGGAAAAGGGGAAAAGGGAAAAGGAAAAAACTTACCTACCTTTCCCCTCCACGAGCTTAAAACCCTCTTCCCTCTGCCCTAGCGGCCATGCTACGCAAACTGCCTTGGAGCCCTCTTCCCTCTGCCTTGACTCAACGGCAAAGATTAATGCCCACCTACTTACCGCTTGGCAGACTAACTAATATCGAATCCTTACGCATTGGAATACTATATTTTTTTAACGCAAGGTCACAGAGGAAAGTTCTCTCGGGATCGCTTCGCTACACTTCGTGAACGCAGAGTTTTTGGAGCTAAATTTCATACTCTAGCTTAGTCTTTCCATCCCCATCCTGGTCATAAATTCGATAATATACATTTCTTCATTTTTTTCTGGGAACAATGCTGTCTACTGGCTTTAGCCTGACTTGATCAATCATTGAAACTATCCCTTCAGCCAGACGGCTCAAGCGAAAAAAAACTTGTATCGTTTGTTACAGTTACCTAGTTAGGGTGTTCAAAACACCTTTTGTGAATCTCAAGGATTTAGATAAATCAGGGTGTCTAGGTTGACTATGTAACTTCTAGTTCAACAAGAAAACAGCTCCAAAAGAAGGTTTAAGATATGCAGACCAAACAAGGACAATTCGCTGCAATGCTAGGTGCCGGAATCCTCATGCTAGGTGTCCCAGCCGTGACTTTGATGCAGCAACCGGCTTCTGCACAGCAGTCAACACAGGCTACTTTTGGCAACCTGATTGCAGCACTCAACAACATCAATGTTCAAATTAACAATCTTCAAGCACTCAATGATTTGACGGTTCAGGATGTTCAGGTCGTCAATGTTCAGAACGTGCTCAATGACAATAACGTTAACGCGTTTAACAACGCGCTGAATCGTAATGAGGCGGAGATTATTACTCTGCGGAATACGCTCAACAATAACGAGATCATTACGAATGTACTCAACAATAACAACGTTGAGATCGGTCAAGTGGTTGCCATTGACGTCTTGAGTGGTGGTGATGTAATCGTCTTCTACCAGTAGTAAATATGTCAGGAACCCCACGACTATAAGTCGGGGGCTTGAAAAAGCCCAAACCTGACCAGCCTAAGACCTAAAAAGTCTACGTTTAGAGCAAGTGTGACTTTTCACGGGATGTGGAAAAGGGAAAATGGTTC